>NZ_JASCXF010000046.1:0-31545 GCF_030062225.1 Sphingomonas sp. 2R-10 | reverse complement strand
GGGTGCGGCCTTCGCCCAGCCGGCGGGCTTGCGCTTGGGCCGGTCGACGAAGCTCGTCCGGTCGGCGTCGGCGGCCTCCTCCTGCGTCATGCGGCGATCGACCGGACCGCGCGGTTCCCGGACCGGCTGCGGTTCGGCGGCGCGCGGCCGGCGTCCGTCGGGGCGGCCGTCCTGCGGCGCTGCCTCGCGCGGCTTGCGGGGCAGGCGGGCGACCCCGTCATAGCCCGGCCGTTCGGCATGGGCCGCCGCCCGGCGCGCGCGCGGATTGTCGCCGGCGGCCGGACGATCGCCATAGGCGCGCCGGTCGCCCAGTCCCGGCTGGCGGCGTTCGGCCGGCGTCTGCCCCGCCTGCGCCAGCGGATCGAAGCCGTCGCGGCGTTCGACCGGCCGTTCGGTCGCATGGGTGCGCGGCCCGACCCGGCGGGCATCGCCCTGCGGCCGTGCGCCGAACCCGCTGCGTTCGCCCGTGCCCTGCGGCCGCGCACCGAAGCTGCGCCGTTCGCCGCCTGGTGCCTCGCGGTCGGGCCGGCGCCCGCTGAACCCCGAACGCTGGCCATCACGCTCGGTCCGCGGGCGGCGTTCGTCGAAGCGGCCTTCGGTCGCCACCGGCTCGGGCCGCGGCAGCGGCGTCGCGCGCTTCCATGCCTTGAGCGCCGCCGGATCGGCCCCCTCGGGTGCCGCCTTGCTGGCCGGCTTGTTGGTCAGCGTCTTGCGGAACGCGACCAGCTCGTGCTGGCGGATCTCCTCGACCTCGCCCTCGGCCAGGTCGAGCAGGTTGAACGGGCCGTAGCGCGTGCGGATCAGGCGCGAGACCTTGAGGCCCAGATGCTCCAGCACCCGGCGGACCTCGCGGTTCTTGCCCTCGGTCAGCGTCATCTCGATCCAGGTATTGGTCCCGGTACGCCGTTCGAGGTTCGCGTTGATCGGGCCGTAGCGCACGCCCTCGATCTCGATCCCCATCATCAGGTCCTCGAGCTGCTCCTGGCTGATCTCGCCATAGGCGCGCGCGCGATAGGTCCGCTCGACCCCGGTCGCGGGCAGTTCCAGACGGCGCTTGAACTCGCCGTCGGTCGTCATCAGCAACAGCCCCTCGGTATTCAGGTCGAGCCGCCCGACCGGGATCAGCCGCGGCAGGTCCTTCGGCAGCCGGTCGTAGATCGTCGGCCGCCCCGCGCCGTCGCGCTCGGCGGTCAGCGTGCCGGCGGGCTTGTGGAACCGGAACAGCCGCGTCGGCTCGGGCGCGGCGACGGGCGCGCCGTCGACCGTCACGCCCTTCAGGTTGGGCAGGATCGTCGCGGGCGTCTCGACGACGACGCCGTTCAGCGCGACGCGTCCGGCGGTGATCATGCGCTCGACGTCGCGGCGCGACGCCACGCCGGCGCGCGCCATCAGCTTGGCGATGCGCTGGCCGTCGCGGGGGGATTCACCGGGTGATTCGGGGGGAGTAACGATGATGTGCGTATCCGTTTGCGGCGATGTGACGAAAGTTTCAGCCGAAGCGGTTCCTTCGTCGCCTTCGCGAGTTTGAGGCTTCGTATAAGCTGGTTGCATCCCGGTGGAAAGCGAGTGGGGCTATGTTGTTCGGGCGCAAGAAGCGGCACATCAACCGGATACTGGTCGTCGAGGACGAACCGCTGGTCGCGTTCGACACCGAACATTTCCTCGGCAGCGCGGGGTTCGAGATCGCCGCCACCGTCGATACCGTCGCGGGCGCCTGTGCGGCGCTGGACGGCGGAATGGAGATCGACCTCGTGCTGGTCGACATCAACCTGTCGGACGGCAGCGGGCTGGACGTCGCCCGCTGCGCCCATGGGCACGGCGTGCCGGTCCTGCTGGTAACCGGCAGCTGCCCGCAGGACGCGCAGGTCTTTGCGGCCGGCTGCCTCGCCAAGCCCTATCCGCAAAAGGACCTGCTGGGCGCGATCGACGCGATCGACGCGGTGATCGGCGGCGCGAAACTGCCCCGCCGCCTGCCGAGCGGCTTCAACCTGTTCAGCACGGCGGCGTAACCCACCGCCACAAGACCACGTTCGGTTCGAACAGCTTCGAGCCTGTCGGGAAGCGCCCGTCGAGAATGCGGCCGCCGGATTTCGTAGAAGAGTCGGTTCACGCGGAGGCGCGGAGGCGCGGAGGAGGAGAAGGAAGAAGGTTCATCGCGCAGAGGCGCAGAGGACGCAGAGAGGTTGTTGATCGGGCGGGCGTTGCCTGTCCGGCGAAGCCTCTCACTTCGGCCGGCAGAGGAAAGAAAGCCGCTTCGCGGCGGGACGCACCATCTCTGCGTCCTCTGCGCCTCTGCGCGAAACCTCTTCTTCCTCCGCGTCTCCGCGCCTCCGCATGAACCCGATCTTCTTCCGACAGGCCCGACCCGGACGACCCGCCAGCGACCGGGCGAGCCCACCTTGCCGCCACCGCCAACCCCTTCTACGGTCGCGCCCCTTCCGGGGAGGACGTGAATGACCGAAGCCGCGCCCAAGGGGCTGGCGCTGATCCGCATGGGGCTGAACAATCGCAAGACCGGCGCGATGCTCGCCTTCGGCCTTGCGGCCGGGCTGCCGTTCACGCTGCTGCTCGGCACGCTGAACGCGTGGCTTGGCGAGGCGAAGATCAACCTCGCCACCATCGGCCTGCTGTCGTGGATCGGTCTGGTCTATGCCTTCAAGTTCCTGTGGTCGCCGGTGGTCGACCGGCTGCGCCTGCCGCTACTCGAACGCTTCGGGCGGCGGCGGTCGTGGCTGTTGATGTGCCAGGCGGTGCTGGCCGCGACCTTCCTGTTGCTCGCGATCAGCGATCCGGCGGCGGCGATCGGCTGGTTCGCGCTGGTCGCGGTGATCGGCGCGTTCGCCGCCGCGACGCAGGACGTGGTGATCGACGCGTGGCGGATTGACGTCGCCGACGATCGTGCGACGCTCGGTATCCTGTCGTCGATCTACCAGCTCGGCTATCGCATCGCGACGCTGATCGGCGGCGCGCTGGCGCTGGTGCTGGCGGCGCGGATCGGGTGGCAGACGGTCTATGCGATCATGGGCGGGGCGATGGCGCTGCTGTTGCTGGTCACGCTGCTCGCCCCCGACACCCCGCGCCCCGCGGTCCAGCAGGACGGCGTGGCCATCCCCGGCCCCAGCCTGCGCGACAAGCGTACCGGGCTGATCGTCGTCGGCCTGTGCTGGGGCTGGGCGATCCTGACCATCGCCGCGTTCATGGCGCGGGTGCTGGGCACGCCAGTGGGCGAGACGCCACCCAGCGTCGGCGACTTCACCCGGCTGACCGGGCCGTGGATCGTCGTCGCGACGGTGGTCGTGCCCGCGCTGGTGGCGGCATGGCTCAACCGCCGGACGCTCGACGCGCGCTATTTCGGATGGGACGCGGCCGGGGCCGAACGTACGCCGGGCTTCGTCGAACACGGCTATCGCGCGCTGATCCTGCCGATGGCCGAACTGGTCGGGCGGCTGGGGTTCGGCGTGGTGATCGTGCTGGGCCTGATCCTCAGCTACCGGCTGTGCGATTCGATCTGGGGGCCGTTCGCCTATCCCTTCTATCTCGAGGAACTGAAGTACACCAACGACGAGGTCGCCTTCGCGTCGAAGATATTCGGCGTCGGCATGACGATCCTCGGCGTATCGATCGGCGGCATTTCGTTCGCGGTGCTCGGGCGGATGCCGACGCTGCTGATCGGTGCGATCGTCGCCGCGGCCAGCAACCTGCTCTATGCCGACCTCGCCGCCGGGGCCCCGGTGATCGATGCGGTCGCGGGCACGCTCGGGCTGCACGGTCTGGGTGTCGACGCGCGGATGGTGCGGCTGCTGGTCACCATCTCGGGCGAGAACATCGCCGGTGGCCTCGCCGGCGCGGCGTTCGTCGCCTATCTCTCCTCGATCGCCAGCAAGGAATACAGCGCGGTCCAGTATGCGCTGCTGTCGTCGCTGACCCTGCTGGTCGGCTCGCTGGGCCGCGCCGGGCTGGGTGAGGCGGTCGAGCAGATGGGTTATGCCCCGGTCTTCCGCTTCACCGCCGCGCTGGGACTGGTCGCGGTGGTATTCGTGCTCCTCGAATGGGTACGGTGGCGGCGGGAGCTTCGGAAGGATTGATTTACGCGAAGGCGCGCAGGAAGAGTTTAGTTTTCGCGCAGAGGCGCAGAGGACGCGGAGATGATGCGCTGGCCGCGACAGCGGCTTTCCTTTCATGGCCGACCGAAGGGAAAAGGCTTCACCGAATAAGTGACGCCTGCCCGATCGGCAACCTCTCTGCGTCCTCTGCGCCTCTGCGCGAACCAGTTCCTTCTTATTCCGTGCCTCCGCACCTTCGCGTGAAAAAAACTAAACCGGCACCTCGTCATTCGCCGCCAGCACCGTCCCCGCCAGATACAGCGATCCCGCGATCAACACCGCCTCCGGCTCCGACCGCGCCAGCAGATCGAGCGCGGCTGCCGGATCGGTCGCGACATCGGCGGTGAGGCCCAGCCCCCGCGCCATCTTCGCCAGTTCGCCCGGTGCATGATGCGCGTGCCCCGGCACCGGCACCGCGACGACATGGTCGACCACTTGGGCCAGATGCGCCAGCACCGCGTCGGCATCCTTGTTCGCCAGCATCCCCAGCACCAGCGCCGACCGTTCGCCCCGGCTGATCCGCGGCCACGTACGCGCGACCTCGATCGCGGCGGATTCGTTATGCGCGCCGTCCAGCCAGACGCCGTGGCGCGGATCGACCCGCCCGGTCAGCGGCCCGCCGCTGCGCAACCGCTGCATCCGCGCCGGCCAGCGCGCCGCCTGCGCGCCCGCGACGATCGCGTCGTCGGGCACCGGCACCGCCGACTGATGCCGCAGCATCGCGGTGGCGAGCGCGAGGTTGTCGCGCTGGTGCGCCCCGGCCAGCGCCGGTTCGGGCAGGTCGATCGCCCCCTGCGCATCGCGATACCGCCCCCCGTCCAGCTCCCACGCCGTCCCGCGCGCGACCAGCATCCCGCCCGCCGCCGCCACCGTCTCCGCCACGCGCGCGGCGATTTCGGGCGGGTAGGCGAGGGTGACGATCGGCACGCCGGGCTTGGCGATCCCGGCCTTTTCGCCCGCGATCCCCACCAGCGACGATCCCAGAAACGCCTCGTGATCGATGCCCAGCGCCGCAATCCCGCACGCGACCGGCGCGGGCAGGACGTTGGTCGCGTCCAGTCGCCCGCCCAGACCCACCTCGACCACGCACGCATCGGCCGGCGTGCGGGCAAAGGCGAGGAATGCGGCGGCCGTGGTGATCTCGAAAAAGCTCGCGTCGATCCCCCCGGCGACGTCCAGCACCTCGCCCAGCACCCCGGCCAGTGCCGCATCGTCGATCAGCGTGCCCGCCAGCCGGATGCGTTCGTTGAACCGCACCAGATGCGGGCTGGCATAGACATGGACGCGCAGGCCGGCCGCCTCCATCGCCGCGCGCAGACAGGCGCAGGTCGATCCCTTGCCGTTGGTCCCCGCGACATGGAACACCGGCGGCAGGCGCAGCTGCGGATCGCCCAGCCGCGCCAGCAGCCGCCCGATCCGGTCGAGGCCGAGCACATCGGCGCCCGGCGACAGCGTCACCAGCCGGTTAAGCTGCGCCTGCACGGCGGGATCGGTGGAAATCGCGAAATCGGGCATTAAAAGGCTCCTCCCCGCTGCGCGGGGAGGGGGACCATGCGCAGCATGGTGGAGGCGGGTTGCCCCGTTCGGCACCGTTGCATTGCGGGGCGATCCCCCTCCACCAGCCTGCGGCTGGTTCCCCTCCCCGCGAGCGGGGAGGAGCTACATCGTCAAGCCGCTTCCTTGCGCCCCAGAAACTCGATCAGCTGCGCCAGCTCGCCCGGCAGATCGCGGCGATGCGTCACGCGGTCGATCAGGCCGTGGTCGCGATAATATTCGCTGGTCTGGAAATCGTCGGGCAGCTTCTCGCGGATCGTGCTCTCGATCACCCGCCGCCCGGTGAACGCCAGCGTCGCCTTGGGCTCGGCGATCTGCACGTCGCCCAGCATCGCATAGGCCGCCATCACTCCGCCCGAGGTCGGGTCGGTCAGCACCACCAGATAGGGGAGGCCCGTATCGTGCAGCATCTCGATCGCGACGGTGGTGCGCGGCATCTGCATCAGGCTGAGGATACCCTCCTGCATCCGCGCGCCGCCGCTGGCGGTGAAGACGATGTACGGCACGCCGCGCGCGATCGCCGCCTCCACGCCGGCGATGAACGCCTCGCCGACGAACTGGCCCATCGACCCGCCCATGAACGCGAAATTCTGGACGCCGACCACGCAGCCGCGCCCCTCGATCAGGCCATAGGCGTTCTGATACGCGTCCTGTTCGCCGGTGTCGGTCCGCGCCGCCTTCAGCCGGTCGACATAGCGCTTGCTGTCGCGGAACTTCAGCGGATCCTCGGCGACCTTCGGGTTCGGCAGGATTTCGACGCTGCCCGCGTCGAACAGCTGCTGGAACCGCTCCTTCGGCCCGATGCGCCCGTGATGGTCGCATTTCGGACAAACGTGGAGGTTCTCTTCCCACTCCCTGGTGAAGATCATCTGCCCGCAGCCCTTGCACTTGTGCCAGAGATGGTCGGGCGTTTCCTTGCGCGCGACGAAGGGGAGGGCGTTACGGACGCGGTTGAGCCAGCTCATGCGGGTTCCTTTGACGCCGCCGCGATCGCCGCGGCAAGGCTTTCGATATAGGTTTGGACCGGGCCGGCGGCGTTGGCGCCATGCTGTGCAACGATCTCGACGATCGCCGATCCGACGACTACGCCGTCCGCGACGCGCGCGATATTCGCCGCCTGTTCGGGGGTGCGCACGCCGAATCCGACCGCGATCGGCAGGTCGGTCGCCGCCTTCAGTCGGGCGACCGCGTCGTCGATCGACGCCTGCACCGCCTGCTGCTTGCCGGTGATCCCCGCGACCGAGACGTAATAGAGGAACCCGCCGGCCCCCTCCAGCACCCGCGGCAGGCGCGCGGCGTCGGTCGTCGGCGTCGCCAGCCGGATCGCGGCGATCCCCTGCTCGCGCAGTTGCACGCCCAGCGCATCGTCCTCCTCGGGCGGGATGTCGACGCAGATCACCCCGTCGACCCCGGCGGCGGCGGCGGCCTGTGCGAACCACGCCGCGCCGCGCCGCACCATCGGATTGGCATAGCCCATCAGCACCAGCGGCACGTCGGGATGCCTGCCACGAAACCCGGTCGCGATGCGCAATACGTCGGCGGTCCGCGTTCCGGCGGCGAGGCTGCGGATGTTCGCCGACTGGATCGCCGGCCCGTCGGCCATCGGATCGGTGAACGGCATCCCCAGCTCGATCACGTCCGCCCCGCCCGCGACCAGCGCGTCGAGAATGGCGGGCGTGGCGTCGGGCGTCGGATCACCGGCGGTGACGAAGCACACGAGTGCCGGGCGGCCCTTGGCAAAGGCGGTGGCCAGACGGGTCAAAGCCCTCTCCCCTTCAGGGGAGAGGGTTGGGAGAGGGGATTGTTCACAACGTCTTCCAACAAGCGCAACACGCCTTCCAAATTATGCATCACGTCGGCATTGGTGAACCGCACTACCCGATAGCCGAGTTCGGTCAAATAGGCGGTGCGAGCGGCATCATACTCTGTGGTAGTCCCGTGCAAATGCCCGTCCAATTCGACCACCAGCTTCGGCACATTGCTGGCGAAGTCGGCGATAAACGGCCCGATCACTTTCTGTCGCCGGAACTTCACACCGGCAAACCGCTGGGCCCTGAGCGCAAACCATAACCGTTGCTCGGCAGGAGTAGGAGCCATCCGCGCAGCCTTTGCCCGTTCGATCAACAAAGCGTCGCGCACTTCCCCTCTCCCAACCCTCTCCCCGCAAGCGGGGAGAGGGCTATTAGATCTCCACCCCCAGCGCCGCGGCCACCGTGAAGATATCCTTGTCCCCCCGCCCGCACAGGTTCGCGAGGATGATCTGGTCGCTGCGCATGGTCTTCGCCCGCCGCGCCACCGCCGCGATCGCGTGCGCCGGCTCCAGCGCGGGGATGATCCCCTCGCTCCGGCACAGCAGCTGGAACGCGTCCAGCGCCTCGACATCGGTCGCGCTGTCATATTCGACGCGGCCGATATCGCGCAGCCACGCATGTTCCGGCCCGATCCCCGGATAATCGAGCCCGGCCGAGATCGAATGCCCCTCGGCGATCTGCCCGTCCTCGTCCTGCAACAGGTACGTCTTGTTGCCGTGCAGGATGCCGGGAAAGCCGCCGGCCAGCGACGCCGCATGGTCCTTGTCCAGCCCATGTCCCGCCGCCTCGACGCCCAGCATCGCGACGTCCGCATCGTCGAGGAACGGGTGGAACAGCCCGATCGCGTTGGACCCGCCACCGATCGCCGCGACCAGCAGGTCGGGCAGCCGGCCGGTCCGCTCCAGCATCTGCGCGCGCGCCTCGCGCCCGATGATGCTCTGGAAATCGCGCACCAGCTCCGGATAGGGATGCGGCCCGGCGGCGGTGCCGATGATGTAGAAAGTGTCGTGGACGTTCGCGACCCAGTCGCGCAGCCCCTCGTTCATCGCATCGGACAGCGTCGCCGCACCGCTCGTCACCGGCCGCACCTCGGCACCCAGCAGCTTCATGCGGAACACGTTGGGCTGCTGCCGCTCGATATCGCGCGCACCCATATAGATGACGCAGGGCAGGCCGAAGCGCGCGCAGACCGCCGCGGTCGCCACGCCATGCTGGCCCGCACCCGTCTCGGCGATGATCCGCGTCTTGCCCATGCGGATCGCCAGCAGGATCTGACCGATGCAGTTGTTGATCTTGTGCGCGCCGGTATGGTTCAGCTCGTCGCGCTTGAACCACACCTGCGCCCCCATGCCCGGCGCGGCCCCGCCACGCAGCGTCTCGCTCAACCGTTCGGCATGATAGAGCGGGCTCGGCCGCCCGACATAATGCGTCATCAGGTCGTCGAACTGTGCCGCAAAGGCCGGGTCGGCCTTCGCCGCCTTGTACTCGCGGTCGAGGTCGAGGATCAGCGGCATCAGCGTTTCGGCGACATAGCGGCCGCCGAACTGGCCGAAATGCCCGCGATCGTCGGGCTGGGCGCGATAGCTGTTGGGGGCGTTCATGGCGTTCCCGTTACGCGGCACGCGCGTCGCTGTCGAGGCGTCAGGCGCCCCGCACCGCCGCACAGAAGGCCGCGATCCTCGCGACGTCCTTGACGCCGGCGACAGCCTCGACCCCCGACGACACGTCGACCAGCGGCGCGCGCGTCACCCGGATCGCCTCCGCCACATTCGTGGCGTCGAGCCCGCCCGACAGCGCCCATGGCAACGGATGGCGAAACCCGTCGAGCAGTCCCCAGTCGAACCGCAGTCCCATGCCGCCCGGCAGCGCCGCGCCGGGCGGGGTCTTGGCGTCGTACAGCACCCGGTCCGCCGCGCCACCCAGCGCCCGCGCGCCATCCAGATCGCCGCGCGTCTTCACCGCCACCGCGCCCCATGTCTCCCGCGCGGTCCGGGCACGGATCGCCGCGATCCGATCCGGCGCGGTCCTGTGCAGCTGCACCACGTCGAGCCGCGCGGCGGCCAGCGCCGCATCGATCAGCGCATCGTCGGGATCGACGAACACCCCGACCTTCGCTCGCCCGTCCGGCACCATCTGCGCCAGCCCCGCCGCCACGTCGAACCCGACATTGCGCGGGGAGGGGGCGAAGAACACGAACCCGACATGACTCGCCCCCGCGGCAAGGGCAGCGGCGAGCGTTTCGGGCGTAGACAGGCCGCAGATCTTGGTGAGGGTCATGGGGCGCGGATGTAGAGGGTTGGGGGAGGAAAGAGAACCGGGGCCGCATGACATTCGTCATTCCCGCGCAGGCGGGAATCCATACATGCCAACGTATCGGCTCGATCCGCAACGCCAGCGTCTATGGACTCCCGCCTTCGCGGGAGTGACGAAAGGGGGGGGCTCGACGCCCGATACACGAGGATCGATCCCCCGCCCGAACCGTACCCCTGTGCAGGCGGGGGGCCAGAGCCAGGCAGGCCAACGCTTCGCCAAACGATCCTCGCCCCCGCCTGCGCGGGGGTACGGTACGTTGGTGCCCCCTCAACTCCGCCGGATCAGCGCCCGGGCCAGCCGCCGGTCCTCCAGCGAGTAATACAGCCAGATCGCCCCCTCCACCACGATCACCGACGCGGCGAAGGCGATGTCGGTCGCGCTGCGGTCGTCGACCGGCGGCGGCGTGACCAGCGGTTCGATCCCGCGCGCGACGACCCGCGTATAGCCGGCGTCGAACGCCACCCATCCGATCCGCCAGCGCGCATCGCGCGTCGCGCCGTTGTAGAACATAACCGGCCGGTCGGGCTGATCGGTCAGCAACGGCCCGGTCGACAGGTGCCAGTCGTCCCAGCTCCGCTCGCGCGGCGTGAACGGCGTCGGCTGCTCGGTCCACGGCCCCGCCACGTCCGGCCCGACCGCCAGCCCGATCCGCGACGCCTCGTCGGCGGCATATTCGTAGAACAGCCGCCACCCGCCATCGGGCGTGCGGTCGACCGTCGCCTCCTTGGTATTGCCCTCCGACTTCGACGACGCCAGCGCCACCCCGCTCTTGGTCAGCGCGTCCAGCGCGGGACCGGCGGCATAGGACAACTCGCCATGCGAATGGTCCGCCAGCACGCCGGAATAATAGACGACATAGCCGGCATCGGTCCGCATCACCGTCGGGTCCTCGACCCCGCCGGCGTCGTGATCGCCCGGTCCCGGCACGATCGACGGCGCGTCCAGCATCCGGAAATGCCGCCCGTCGTCGCTCCACCCGGCCCAGATCACGCCGGTATCGGTCAGCGCCTGTCCCGGCGGCACGACCGCGCGGACCATCATCGCGAACCGGCCGTCGCGTTCCTGCCAGACATAGGGGCTCATCAGGTCGCGCGCCATCAGCTCGGGCGGTCCCTCGATCGTCACCTGCTCGATCCGCTTGACGTTGAAATCCAGCGCAAGGGCGTTGTCACCCACCGCGTCCTTGCGATGCGGATCGGCGACCGGCGATGCGGGGTCCGGATGGGTCATGCGCCCAGCGCCTGCATCAGCGACAGCCCGCCATCGATCACGATCCGCGCTCCGGTGATATAGCGCGCCTTGTCCGACGCGAGGAACACCGCCAGGTCCGCGACCTCCGCCGCCTGGCCCGCGCGCCCCAGCGGGATGTTGCGCTCCAGCGTCGCGCGATAGGTCGGATCGGCGCTCGCCTGCGCGTTCATCGGCGTCAGGATCATGCCGGGCTCGATCGCGTTCACCCGGATGCGGCGCGGCGCTTCCTCGATCGCCAGCGTCTCGACCAGATTCGACAGCCCGCCCTTCGCCGCGCAATAGTCCGCACCCCCGGCGCGCACCGCATAGGCGTGGATCGACGAGATATGCAGGATCGCCGCGTCGGCCGCCTGCGTGCCGCGCCCGGTCAGGAACCGGCGCGATGTCAGGAACGCACCGGTCAGGTCGGTGTCGATCAGCCGCCGCCACTGGTCCAGAGTCATGTCGCGCACCGTCACGCCCGACATGTTGAGGCCGGCCGAATTGACCAGCACCGCCGCGGGCCCCCATGCCCGCTCGACCGCGGCAAAGGCGGCATCGACCGACGCCTCGTCGGCGACATCGGCCTTGACCGTCATCGCCTCGCCCCCGGCATGGCGCACCGCCGCCGCACTGGCATCCGCCGCTGCCGTGTCGGCGTGATATCCGATCGCTACCCGGTCACCCTGTGCGCCGAACGCCGCCGCGCACGCCGCACCGATGCCCGATTCGCCGCCGGTCACGAACACTGTCCGCTTGTCCATCATCCCTCCGCCTATGTTGCTCCCGCAACGTCGGGCGGGGGCGTTGGTTCAGGGGAAGAACGGCTTTCCTACAAACGGACGATCGAGCAGGGTGGCGACGAACGGTTGTGCCGGTCAGGTAGCAGCTTCTTTGACAATGTCGGATCGCGAGCGGGCGGGGAGGGGACAGGTCATGCGCGAAAGCGTGGCGAGTGTGACCTTTGTGACCTTTGGAAAGACGTCTGAAGATTATTGTCCGGAAAACAGATGCTTGATCGGTGATCCTGAATACCGACGTCACTCGGCGCAGCGACACGAATTGGCCCAGACCCTCACCCCCACGTCACCCCGGATCGAGCCGAGGCGTCTGGAAGGTCTCGAACCGAGCCAACGCCTCGCCGTACCCCGGCGAAGGCCGGGGTCCAGTTGGAAAGGCTTTTCCGTATCTTGCCAATGCCCCCCAACTTGGGCCCCGGCCTTCGCCGGGGTACGGATTGAGGGCTTTTGCAGAGGTTTCGACCTGATCCGGGGTCCCGCTTCTTCTCTGCTACGGGCGGTAGGAAGCGTCACCCCGGACCAAGTGCGGGGCGACGATCGCAAGGGCACGGGCGCAGGCCAGCGATCCAGCCCCGCCACGGGCAAAGCCCGCGTCGTCGATCGGCGCTTTCCGCGCCGCCGGCCGATAGCGCCCGGTGGGGCTCGGTCGAGCTGCGCTCGACCTTGCGGGCGCTATAAAGTCGCCTCGATCGCCCTGGCCGCCTGATCCGGGTCCGCCGCCTGCGTGATCGGCCGCCCGATCACCAGCACCGACGCGCCCGCGTCCAGCGCTGCGCGCGGAGTCACCACCCGCTTCTGGTCGCCCGCCACCCCGTCCGCCGGCCGCACGCCAGGCACGACGAAGAACCCCTGCGGCCACGCCTTCTTCGCCGCGGCCACCTCGGCGCCCGAACACACCACCCCGTCGATCCCGGCGCTCTTCGCCAGTTCGGTCAGCCGCACCACCTGTTCGTGCGGGTCCGGCGTCAGGCCGATCGACGACAGGTCGTGCGAGTCGAGGCTGGTCAGCATCGTCACCGCGACGACCTTCGTCCCCACCGGTGCCGCCGCCTTGGCATCCTCCAGCATCGCCCGGCCCCCGGCGGCATGGACCGTCAGGATCGCCGGATCGAGCGGCCCCAGCGCCTGGATCGCCTTGGCGACGGTATTGGGAATGTCATGGAACTTCAGGTCGAGGAAGATCGGCAGGCCGAGATCGGCCATCGTCCGCACCCCCGCCCGGCCATTGGCCATGAAGAATTCGAGGCCCAGCTTCAGCCCGCCGACATGCCCGCGCACCGCCTGCGCCAGCGCCTTCGCCCGGTCGAGGTCGGGGGTATCGATCGCGACATAGATGGGGGAGCGGCTCACAGCACGCCTCCCGGCGTCGCCTGTGCCGGGATCGGCGCGGGGTCGGCGGGAAGGCTCGCCGGCGGGTCGCGGTGCAGGTCGGCCAGCGTCCGGTCGGTCGCCACGATCCGCTGCCGCAGCCGCCAGCGTGTCAGGTGCAGCGCGACGAAGGTCGGCAGGAACCCCGCGAGGAAGGTGACCAGCAACAGCAGCGGCAGGTTCACATCGGCATAGAGCGATCCCCACAGCTTCAGCGGCACCATCGTCATGTTGTTCAGCGCAAACGCGACCATGACCCCGACCAGCAGGGCCCAGAACAGGGTTTTCAGGAACTGCATGGGGTGGCGCCTTCGTCGTGGTTCTCGCACCATCCTTACGCCCGTCGGCCGCGAAATTCCAATAGCCGCGGACGGCGCCCGATCGACCCCCATGGCAGCAGCGGAGGCGGTCACTTCCCGCCCCGACCGGCCACCTCTGCGAAAGCCTCTTCCTCGTACCCCCGCGCAGGCGGGGGTCCAGGGGCCAGAGGCGCAAACCGTTGTTACGCGCGGCTCTGGACCCCCGCCTGCGCGGGGGTACGGTAAGATCGGGGGCCTCCCGACTTTCGCAGAGGCCCCCTGTCCGGGCGGCGAGCGATCGGCTCGGGCGCTCTACCCGATCTCCGCGCGCAATTCCGCGAACAGCGGCTGGATCGTCGTCAGCCGGTCCTGCTCCTCGTCGAGGATCGCGCGGAACGCGGCGCGCTTGTGCCTGGTGATCCAGCCGGGGGGCAGGCGGACCTCGAGGGGCAGCGTCGACAGTGCGATGTCGATCATCCGCTCCGCCCCGTGCAGCCGCCCCCACAGATAGTCGTTCTCGCGGTACGGCCGGCTGAAGAACGCCCCGAAATTGTTGAAGCGGATGCCCTTCAGCGTCGCCTCGGCCCCGCCCGCCCGGATCGACGGGGCATCGTCGGGCGCGATCCGGTCGACGCGCACCGGATCGAACTCGTCCAGCCCTTCGCCGCCCAGCAGCGGCAGCGTCGCGATGTCGAAGAACGGAAAGCCGAGATAGGCGAGCAGCAGCGGGCGCCGTATCTCGCGCGGGGCCGCCGCCAGCGCCGCCGACAGCCGCTCGTCGGTCTCGCCGTCGAGGCCGGTCAGGTCCATCGCCTGCGCCATCGCCGCCAGCACCTCGCCCGGATCGGCGCGCTTGTCCTGCGCCAGCGGCCGCACCGCGGCGAACCGGTCCGCCCGCTCGCACGCCAGATAGGGGGTCAGGCTGGCGAAGATCGCCTCGCGCACCGGTGCCAGCGTCGCGGGGTCCCGTTCGGGTTCCATCGCCGACACGGTGCGCACCAGCAGCCGCAGCCGCCGGATGCGAAAGGCGAGGTCGTGGGTGCGCAGGAAATCGATCGCGGCATCCGACGCCCCGTCGCCGTCGAACCGGTCGGCCCCGCGCTCGACGACGCTGGCGGCAAAGCCTTCGCGCAACCGCCGCCACCGCTCGGGCGCGGGATCGTCGGCCAGCGACGCGACCCGCTCCGCCAGCCGGTCGAGCACCTGATCGACCTTGAGCAGCCCGTAGGCGGCATGGCCGTAGCCGGCGCGTTTGGCCGCCTGCACCTGCGCCCGCCGCCGCCATCCCGCCAGCCGCGCGGGCGTCGGCCAGTCGAGGAACAGCGTATAGCCGAACAGCTGCTCGACCTCCGTCTCCACCCCGGCGCGCAGCTTCTCGACGATCGCCAGCATCCGCTCGATCCGTTCCGACCGCCGCTGGATCGCGTCCAGATTGTCGCGGATCGGCTGCTTGCGCGGCAGTTCGGACAGCGCGCCAAGGATCGTCTGGAAGAACCCCGGCGGTCCATCGGCGGCGGTGCCGATGCCGAACTTGTGGTTGGGCGCGGGGTCGAGATAGACGAAGCGCCGGTCGATCTGCCGCCGCGCCGGGCGTTCGCGCAGCGCGTCGATCGCCGGACGGAACGGGGCGTTGGCCAGCACCGACCCGTCGATCAGCGCTGCCTGCTCGACCATGCCCACCGCCGCCTGCCGCGGCAGCACCCGGCGCAGGAACGCCTCGCGCCCCGGCCACGAAGTCCCGCGATCCTTGAGCGCCGCGTCCAGTTCGCCGACCCGGAACGGCGGGAAGGCACCGGGAAAGCTCGACGTCGCCCGCGCCGCGAAGACCAGGTCGGCCGGATCGGCCAGCGGCCCGTCGCCATGATCGGAAAAGCCGATGACGATGCGGTGCTCGGTCTCCACCACCTCCCTCGGCGAATTGAGCCGCAGCAATTCGGGATGGCCGGCAAAGTCGGTGACGGTGACGAACAGGTCGAGCGGCTGGCCCGGCGGCAACAGGCGTGGTCCGACCGGCCCCGCCGCCATCGCCTCGAATGCATTCAGCAGCATGTCGACCATCGCCCGCCCGCCGAACGGCGGCTCGAACCACCGGGCGCGGACGAACCGGTCGAGCTTGGCGCGCAGTTCGTCGCGCGCGGCGATATCGACGCTCGACGCATCCTCTCCCTCCCGGCCCAGCGCCATCCACGCGATCGGCCGCGCCCATGGCCGCGACAGCGCGCTGGAAGGCGCCTGTGCCGGATCGATCAGCGCCTCGATATCCGCGCCCTCCAGCCACAATTCGGTCAGCGGGTCGAGCGACTGGCCGGTCGCCACCGCCTGCGCCAGGAACACGCCGTTGATTCCGCCGGCACTCGCCCCGGCGACGATGTCGGCCAGCACGCGCAGCCGGATGCCGCTCAGGTCGGCGAGTTCGTCCAGCATCGCCTGATACACCCCGGCGCTGCCGGTCAAGGGCGTGCCGGCGTCCTGCACCGCGCGGCTGGCGCGGGCGATGTGCCAGACCTCCTTGACCAGCCCGTGCATGTAGACCGCCAGGCTGATCCCGCCGTAGCAGACAAGGGCAAGGCGCAGTTCGCGTTCGTGCAGCGGCGTCTCGCTCATGCCGGTTCGAGCGTCGCCCAGATCGGCAGATGGTCCGATGCCTTGCGTGCGGCGGCGCTGTGGTGCGTACCGGCATCGACGATGCGCAGCCCGCCCGACACCATGATCCGGTCGAGCCGACCGACCGGATGCCTTGCATGGAAGCTCGGTCCCGTTTCGGCAAAGCTGTGCGTCCGCGCGAAGTCGCGCAGGCACCCCGATCGCGGCGTCCATTCGTTCAGGTCGCCCATCAGCACGCTGGGCAGCGCGGGGCTGCATCCCTCGACCTCGTGGAGGATGGCATGCGCCTGCTTGCGCCGCCACAGCCCAGACAGGTCGAGGTGCATGCCGACCACCCGCAGCGTCACGCCGTTCGTCGCGACGTCTGCCCGCACGGCACCGCGCGGCTCCAGCGCCGGGATCTCGATCCGTCGCTCGGCGGTCACCAGCGCGTCCTTGCGCACCAGCAGCGCGTTGCCATGCCAACCCATCGACTGCGCACGGATCGCGACCGGCACCGCCATCCATGGGCTGTGTTCGTCCAGCATGTGCAGCGGGATCACCCCGGCGCGCTCGCCCAGCCGGCGGTCGCATTCCTGCAGCGCGACGATATCGGCATCGATCTCGCGCAGTACCTCAAGCGTGCGTTCGGGCATGCGGCGGCGATCGGTGCCGATCGCTTTGCGCATATTGTAGCTGGCCACCTTTATCATCGCTCGTCGCTCAACGCCGGGCAGGGCGGTTTCGTTTCGCGGGCGGCTTCCTTCGTCACTCCAGCGACCCAGACGTCACCCCAGCGAAGGCTGGGGTCTCCAGCGGCTCTTGTCCCGTACAACAACCGGGAAATCCCGGCCTTCGCCGGGATGACGTCCAGTGCAAGGCCCTCACCGCAACAACCGGATCGTCGCGTTCAACCCGCCGCCGTCGCGGTTCGCCAGCAGGATTTCGCCCCCGGCATCGCGCACGATCGCCCGCGCCAGCGCGAGGCCCAGCCCGATGCCGCCGGTATCCCGGTTGCGCGACGTCTCCAGCCGGGTGAACGGATCGAACACCACCTCCATCCGGTCGGGCGGGATGCCGGGGCCGCGATCGGCGACGGTGATCGCCACCGCCTGCGGTCCCGTCTCGATCCGCACCTCGGCGCTGCCGCCGCCATATTTGATCGCATTCTCGATCAGGTTGCGCACCGCGCGGCGCATCAGGTTCTGGCGCAGGTGCAGCGGCACGCGCGCCGCCTCGACGAAATCCACGTCATGGCCCAGGTCGCGGAAATCCTCGACCACCGCATCGACCAGTGCGGCCACGTCGACGTCGGTCGCCGCCTCGCTCGGCCGTCCCAGCCGCGCCAGTGACAATATGTCGTCCAGCGTCGCGTTCATCTCGTCGATCGTCTCGGCCATCCGCGCGCGGTCGGTATCGTCCTCGACCGATTCGATCCGGACGCGCAGCGCCGCCAGCGGCGTGCGCAGGTCGTGGCCGATCGCCCCCAGCATCCGGTCCTTCTCGTCGACCATCGCGTTCACCCGCTGCCCGAGGTCGGTAAAGGCGGAGATCAGCAGCCGAACGTCCTGTGGCCCCTGCGGCTCGATCGCGGGCAGCGGTCGCGCCGGGTGGAACGCGCGCGCCGCGCCTGCCAGCCGCCGCAGCGGCTTGGCGATGCGCCGCCCGATCCACAGCACCGGCAACAGCACGATGACATAAAGGATGAAGGTCTGCGCCAGCGACTGCCACAACAGCCCGCGCTCGGCCATCGGCCACGGGGTATGCGACACCAGCCAGCCGCGCCCGGGCAGTTCGACCGCGCTGTCGAGCACCGCGCCCATCCGCCGCAGCCGTTCCGCCCGCCGCTCGCCGACCCCGCGCGCGCGGATCTCCGCCTCGTCGATCGGCCGGATATGTGCCGCGATCCGCCCGACCGGGATACCCGCATCGGTGAAGCCCGAGCGGATCGCGCTCTCGACGTCGGTCTCGGGGTCGCCGCGCATGGTCGGTACGCGGTCGGTCACCAGCCGCACGCCGCGCATCCGGTCGCGGGGGGTCGCCGCCGGCTGTCCGGCCCGCGGCGCGATGCGGCGTTCGGCAGCGTCGATCAGGCGGGTGACGGCGGGCAGGGTGATCTCGGCGAAGCGGAACGCGCGGCGCTCGCGCAGCAACAGGCCGAAGTTCAGCGCCTGCGCGGCGAACAGCGCCACCGCCACCAGCAGCGCGATCTGTCCGGGCAGGCTGGTCGGCCACAGCCGCTTCACAGGCGGGTGACTTCCGTCGCCAGCGTATAGCCGCCGCCCCACACCGTCTTGATGATTTCCGGATTGCGCACGTCGGTCTCGATCTTCTTGCGCAGCCGGCTGACCTGGTTGTCGATCGCCCGGTCGAACGCCGCCGCCTCCCGCCCCTGCGTCAGGTCGAGCAACTGGTCGCGGGTCAGGACCTGCCGCGGCCGCGTCACCAGCGCGTGGAGCAGGTTGTATTCGCCGGTCGACAGCGGCACCGACACGCCCTCGCGGTCGACCAGCGCGCGTTCGCCGGTCTTGAGCACCCATCCGGAAAAGGCGAACGATCCGGCTTCGGGCGCATGCTGCCGCACCGCGCCGCCCGCGGTCCGCCGCAGCACCACCTTTACCCGCGCCGCCAGTTCGCGCGGGGAAAACGGCTTCACGACATAATCGTCGGCGCCCATCTCCAGCCCGACGATGCGGTCGGTCTCCTCGGTCCGCGCGGTCAGCAGGATGACCGGCGTCTCGCTCGTCTCGCGGATATGGCGGCACAGCGACAACCCGTCCTCGCCCGGCATCATGATGTCGAGGATGGCGAGGTCGATCGCATAGGCGTTGAGCCGCGCCCGCGCGCCCTCCGCATCGCCGGCCTGCGTCACGCGGAACCCCTGCCGGGTGAGATACTGGGCAAGCGGTTCGCGGATCGAGCGTTCGTCGTCGACCAGCAGCAAATGGGGGATATCGGCCATGTCGGTCATGCTACGCGGCTCGTTGGGATAAGGGAAATGCCGGACGGCGCTTGCGGGCGCGCCCGCCGTCCGGTCGCCAGGATCACTCGGCCGGTTCGCCGCCGCGCCGCGCCATGCGCTGGTCGCGCCACTCCTTGCGCTCGGCAGCGTCGACGCGGCCGTCGCGGTTCGCGTCCTGGCGGTCGAACGCGCGTGCCGCCACCGCGCGGAACTCGTCGCGCGTGATGACGCCGTCCCTGTCGGCATCGGCGCGTTCCAGCATCCGATCGCCCATCCGGCGACCGGGCATCGGCGTCGCACCGTCGGCGCTCCCGCGCGGGCGCTGCGGCATCGCCGCCCGCTCGGCAGCGCTGATCTTGCCGTCGCGGTCGGTATCGAGCGCGTCGAAGCGCTTGTCGGCGCGGGCCAGCGTCTCTTCGCGGGTCAGCACGCCATCGGCCATCGGTCTGGGTGCCGGCGGCGGGGTCTGGGCGGAAACGACGCCGGGCAGGGCGATGCCGGCGAGGGCGGCGGCGGCGATCGGCGAACGCATGGACGAACCTTTCGGACGTGGGGGCGCACCCCCGGTGGAGAATGCGCCCCTTGTCGCCGTCAAATGTCGCCAGCCTTTGTCGCGCCGCCGCCGTCTTTGTCGCGATTTGTCGCAGGCCGGTCGCCGGCCGGCATCCCGAACGGTACGCCGCGCTGCTCGCCGGTCACCCGCTGGCTGCGTCGCTGACCGCCTTGCCCCTGGCATAGGCGGCGACCGTCGCCGGGCGCGCCGCAATCGCGTCGAACCAGCGCTTCAGGTGCGGGAAGTCCGCCAGCGATTGTCCCTGCGCCTCGTGCGGCACGATCCACGGATAGGCCGCCATGTCGGCGATCGAATAGTCGCCGGCGACGAACGCCCGGTCGGCCAGCCGCTTGTCGAGCACGCCGTACAGCCGCGCCGTTTCCCGGATATAGCGGTCCTGCGCGTACGGAATCTTCTCCGGCGCGAACATGTTGAAATGATGGTTCTGCCCCGCCATCGGGCCGAGGCCGCCCATCTGCCACATCAGCCACTGGATCGCCTCGTACCGGCCGGGCAGGTCGGCCGGCAAGAAACGTCCGGTCTTCTCCGCCAGGTACAGCAGGATCGCGCCCGATTCGAAGATCGACAGCGGCGCGCCGCCGCCCGCCGGCTCGTGATCGACGATCGCCGGCATCCGGTTGTTCGGCGCGATTGCAAGGAATTCGGGGCGGAACTGGTCGCCCTTGCCGATGTTCACCGGGTGGATGGTGTAAGGTAGTCCGGCCTCTTCGAGGAACAGCGTGATCTTGTGGCCATTGGGCGTCGGCCAGTAGTGCAGATCGATCATGGGAAGGCTCCATCGGCGTGAAGCCGCCACATGGGTGCGCCGGCCCCCCGCGCCAAGTCGCTAGCGTGCGAACAGCCGCAGCGGCACGGCCTCCGCCATCGCCCGATACCCCGCCATCGACGGATGGAGATGGTCGCCCGAGTCATAGGCCGGCAGCAACCGGTCGGGCCGCGCCGGGTCGCGGACCACCCGGTCGAAATCGACGATCGCATCGAAATGGCCGGGCATGCGGATCCATGCGTTCACTGCCTGCCGCGCTGCCTCGGCCGCGGCATCGGGATGATAATAGTCGTTGCCGACGAACGGCATCACCGTGCCGCCGATCGCCTTCATCCCCAACGCCCGCGCCCGCGCGACGATCTGTGCATAGCCGGCGATCATCCGGGCGACATGGGCGCGCTGTTCCGCGTCCGTCACCGCCTGCTCCCGGGCGAACCCGCCCAGATCGTTGATCCCCGCCAGCACGATCAGGTAGCGGGCGCCCGGCTGGCTCGCCACGTCGCTGTCGAACCGCGCCAGTGCGTTCGTGCCGTTGCATTCGACCAGCAGGCAGTTGCCGCCGATCCCCTGGTTCAGCACCGCCACGTCGCGCGTGGCGGCATGTCGCAACAGTCGCCGCGCCAACCCGTCGGTCCAGCGCAGATGCGACCCGTCCTTCACGCCGTACCCATCGGTGATCGAGTCCCCCAGCGCCACGATCGCCCGCGCCCGTGGCGCTCCATCGACCTCGACCCCCGCGATCTGGAACCAGCGTTCGACCGGCGCCGCCCCCGCGAATCCCGCATCGCCCAGCCGGTCGCCCGGCGCGATCCAGCTGCGCGTCCGCGCGCCGACATGGCCGGTCTGCTGTTGCGGCAGGACGGCGAAGCGGGTGCTGATCGCCACGTCGTCCAGCGCCCGGACCGCCAGCGGCACCGGATCGGACCAGAAGTCGGCGCCCGGCGGCACCTCGACCTCGGTGGCACCGGCAAAGCGCAGCGTCAGGTCGCTACCCGCCCGGGTCCGCGCACCGGCCGGCCCAACCGCCAGGGCGACATGCGCGCCGGCGATCCGCAGCGGCGTCGTCCCGAAGCGGTTGGAGAAGCGCACGCGGATCGCCCGTCCGCCGATGGTCACCCGTACCACCTGCCGCAGCGTCGCGTTGCGGAACTGCTTCTCGTCCAGCCGCTGTTCCGCGGTCGAACGGACCGGCGCGGTCGCCCATCCCGCGACCCATGGTTCGGCGGCGACTGGCACCGCCGCCGCCGCCAATATCGCCGCAAGCCCGAGCGACCCTGTCCGCATTTCGTGCACTCCTGCCTCCGGTTCGGCGACTCTTGTATAACGTCAAGATTATAACTTGCTGATTTTACTATATTCTTGTTGAACCGTACGAAACCGTACCAATATTGTGCGTGTTGTCATCCATCAGAAGGAGGCCGCCGGTTTTCTGCCGGCAGAGAAGGATAGCGAAAGCAACACGCAACAACGGGGAGTGAAGCCATGGGTAGCCACGACGTCGATTCGACGGGGCGGAACGACACGCAGCATCCTACCGTATCGTCGGCCGATTTCGCGCGAAGGTTCGGCCAGTTGCGCCAGATGCAGGACGATCAGGCGATCTTCGTTACCCATCATGGCCGCGCCACCCATGTCCTGACGACCGTCCGCCACTATACCGACCTTCACGGTTCGGGCAGCAACCGGCGCAGCGACGTTGCGCTGGCACCCAGCTTGCACGACCTTGCCGACTGCCTCACCACCGGCGTCCTGCTCATCGACTACGACCTGAAGGTCCTCGCCGCCAACCGGGTGGCCCATGCCCAGCTCGAACGCGGCGACCACGATCTGCTCGGTAATCACATCTTCACCGCGGTACCGACGCTGCACGGCTCGCTGATCGAAACCTATGTCCAGCGCTCGGTGGCGAGCAAGGAGCCGTATTCGGCGGAAATTCCGTCGCTGTTCCGGCCGGACACTTGGGTGCGGGTCGATATCCATCCGTTCGCGCGCTATGTGACGATCCTGTTCCACGACATCACCGACGACATGAAGCGGCACCGGCTGGCCGATGCGCGCGAATCGCTGCGCGAGGCGATCGGGCTGCACGACGGGGTCGGCTATGTCTGTCTCAGCACCCGCGGACATATCGACCGGGTCGAACCGACCTTCTGCGACATGGTCCGCCTGTCGGAGGACCGGTTGCACCATGTCGCGATGGCCGATCTGGTACCGGTGGCACACCGCGTCCGCTTCCGCGAAACGCTCGACCAGGTGTCGAGCGGCGGCGGCGCGCGGACGATCGACAGCGCGCTCCTGTCGAACGACGGCGCGGCGGTCGAGGTGCGCGTCACCATCGCCGAGCTGCGCAGCGTCTATGGTAACGAAGGTGCCATCGTCCTGCTGACACGGAAATAGCACGTCACGCCACCAGCACCGGCGTCCCGCATCGCACGCCATCGACGCGGACGTCCGCCTGGCCCAGATGCACCCCGGCCAGCGCCGTCACCTGATTGACGATCAGGTCGAGCGCGGGTGCCGCCGCGCTCAGCGTGTTGCCGAGCGTCGAGGTCAGCAGCCCGGCAGAAAGGCCGAGACCGAGGACGTTGGCGCGAATGTCGATGTTGCGCAACACGCTGCTGGCGAGGGCGGCGGCGATGTCGTTGGTCACGACCGATTTGACGACATTGGCGTTGATGTCCGCCGCCGAAAAGCTGACGCGTTGCGCGCTCGTCCCGCCCAGCAGGACGTTGGCATAGCCAGTCAGCGACACCAGCGGCAGCGTCACCATTTTGGCCGGGCGCAGCGGCATCGCCTGCTGGAAATTGCCGAGCATCGCGGGGTCGAGATCCGCGATCGCCGCGCGCCCGATCGACGGGGTGACGTCGAGCGCCACCGTGGCGTTGGCCGGCCCGCCGCGGCACGCGATCCCCGTCAGCCGTGCCTCCGCCTCGGCCAGCTCGACATAGATCGGCACGCGCACCGACCCGAGGTTCAGGGGTGCGTTGACCAGCGCGATATCTATCCACAACCGCGTCTGCGCGCTGCGCACGACGGCCTGCCCCGCCTCGCCGATCGACAGCCACGGGCTGTGCGCCGGCCGTTCGCCGATCTGGAGCCACAGCCGGGTATGGCCGATGCCCGGTATGCCGAGGTCGATATCGCTCTGTACCTGCCGCGTGCCGTTCCCGATCTGCAACGCTTCGCGCAGGATCGCATAGGCATCGGCCTGCACCGGCCGGGTCGGATCGGCGACGCTGCGGCTGCCCAGCGAACCCAGGTCGATGATCGAGTTTAGCCGCACGGTGCGATTGGGCAGGCGGGTGGCGAGCGTGCGCAGCACCTGTGCGGTGGCGCTGTTGCCGGTCGATCCCGCCATCGCGGTGACGAGGCGGGGCAGGGCGATGTCGCTTGCCAGCACTTCCTCGAACGTCGCCGCCTGCACGCCGGCGCCGGTCCGCAGCAGTTCGGACGTCTTGAGCAGGTCGACCTGTCCCGACGCGAGCGCGTTATAGTCCATCACCGACAACGACAATTCGCTGCCCGCCAGCTGCGACAGCAGGGCGCCGGGCAACCCGCCCTGCACCGATGCCAGCCGCGTCCCGATCGAAAAACCCGCCAGGTCGATGCGCGCGGCGGTGGCCTTTGCGTTCAGCGTCACTTCCTGTCGCCCGAACACCTGCGCGAAGATCGGCTTGATCCTGCTTTCCAGCGCGACCCGCGCGGCGTTGCCCGGGCCGGCATTGGCGGTGAAGCGCGCATCGGCGGACAGGTTCGGGTCACGGACGAACCGCCCGGGCGTCATCGTGACCAGCCGGGTGCCATTGTCCGCCGACAGCGACACCGCTGCCTGCGCACGTACGGTGGCGTTGTCCAGATCGGCCGCCGCGGCGAGCGCCGCCGCATCGGCCGCACCCTGCAATCGCCGTTTTTCCAGGTAGAGCGTCGCGGTGTCGACGCCCAGCACCGCGGTGCCGGTCATCATCGCCAGCCCCCCGGCGACGATCATCGCGACATTGCCGTCGCGCCGCCGGATCAGCCTGCGGATCGCTGCGTGGACCATGGCTCAGAACCCCTGCAGCACGACACTGGCCTGACGCCGGATCGTCGTCGTCGCAGCGGGCATGATCGGCAGCTTGAGCAGCGGGTTCGCCGACCCGTCATAGGTCACGTTGACCGTCAGCTTGCGGCCGTCGTCATCGATCCGCAGCGCGACGTCGCTTTCGCTGATGCTATAGCTGCGCGCCAGCGTCGTCCGCGCGGCGCTGCTGGCCAGCGCGGCCCGCTCGGGCGCGGTGATCCCGGCCAGTGCGGCACGCGCGCCCTCGTTCGCGCTTTCCTGCAGGACATGCGACATGGCCAGCCAGCTGCCGCCGCTGACGATCCCGAACAGGAAGATCGCAAGAATCGGCAGCGTCAGCGCCAGTTCGATGACGGCGGTCCCGCGCCGGTCCCGGACCCGCGCGGCAACTGCCGGGTTGCGGAATTTCCGCAACGTTCGCAGCGGGGTAGCCGCCTTGCCGACCCTGGCGTGCCGATCATGCCCTGCCGGGCGAACCTGCACCGTGATCGCCTTTCGGCGAATGTCCTCGTCGACCATGCGTCCGTCCTCCTGCTGCGATGATAGCGCCGACATGCTGACCGCCGGGTTGCGGCGCTGCCTTATGTTCCTCCCATAAAATACAGCATCGACAACATGTTACCGGCTGCAAACCCCGCATATTGTTGCGGGTTTTCGGATTGCTCCGGGCATCGGTCGTGCGACCCGTCACACCGGCGGCGCGGTGCGGCGTATGGCGGCGGCGGCCATCTTGCCGAGCATCGTGCGAACAGCTACCCGCACGGCAGACCCGCTGTGGGGCGGGTCGGTCCAGATGTGAACGGGTATCGACACGTGACGGCTGCCAATAGAGCGACGGAATCCAGGCTGCTGTGGCTGGGGGACCGGATGGCGGTCCTGGTCCTCGGGCTGATCGCCGGTTTCGTCGTCGGCCTGTCGTTCGTCGGCGACGGCCGAGTCGCGCTCCCCGATGCGACGGGGCCGGCGCCGGTGACCTCGCCCGTGCCGCCGGTGGCGCCCGGCGCATCGTCGACCGGTACCGACGTTCCCGGGGCGCCACCGGCGGTCGCCGCACGCACCGTCGACGGCCCGATCGATTCACAGGTGCTCGCCCGCGTCCGGCGCGACGGCATCCTGCGGGTCGGTGTTTTCGGCGACAGCTTTGGCAACGGCATCTGGGATGCGCTCTATCGCCAGTTGCCCAGGGACGACGGGTTCGAGGTGCTGAAGTTCGCCAAGGAAGCGACCGGCTTCACCCGCTACCGCGTGCTCGACCTCGAAAAGCGGGCGCGCGAACAGTTGGCCGCGCAGCCGGTCGATGCGGTGGTCAT
Source organism: Sphingomonas sp. 2R-10 (assembly GCF_030062225.1). Lineage (NCBI taxonomy): Bacteria > Pseudomonadati > Pseudomonadota > Alphaproteobacteria > Sphingomonadales > Sphingomonadaceae > Sphingomonas > Sphingomonas sp. 2R-10. The sequence goes on along the minus strand of NZ_JASCXF010000046.1, from coordinate 5,812 downwards.
CAGCTTCGGCGCCAACGATGCGCAGGCGGTGTTCGCCGACGGCCATCTCCACCCGCTGATGAGCGACGGGTGGAAGCAGGTGATCGGCGACCGCATCGACAGCTATGTGCAGGCGCTGCGCGCGACCGGTGCCGTCGTCTACTGGGTCGGTCTGCCGGTGATGCGCGATCCCGGGCTGGATGCCGACATGCAGGCGATGGACGCATTCTACCAACAGCATATGCGCCAGCTGGGCGTGCCGTTCCTCGATTCCCGTCCGCTGACGCTGGATGCGGAAGGCAAGTACAACGCCTATCTCCCCGACCTGAAGACCGGCAAGCCGATGCTGATGCGCACCGGTGACGGGCTGCACATGATCGGCGTGGGATACCAGCGGCTGACCAGCCGCGTCGCCGCCGACCTGCGCCGCTATGCCGACCGCGCGCGGCGCGAATCCGGGCGGCCTGCACCGGTCCCGACGCCGACCGCGGAGGCGCGCTGATGTCGGCGCTGTTCGCCATCGCCCTGGCCCAGGCGGCGGCCGGGCAGCCCTGTATCGGCGGGCTGTGCGATGCCGAACGGCTGCGCCCGTTCCTCGAGAAGCTGTCGAGCGCGCGCAGCGCCCCCGAACCGGTCCGCATCCTCCAGATCGGCGACAGCCACACCGCGGGCGACCAGATCACCGGCAGCTGGCGCGCGGCGTTGCAGGCACGCTACGGCCGTGCCGGGCGCGGCGCGCTGCCCCCCGGACGCCCCTATGCCGGTTACCTGACACGTGACATTACCGCCGGCCAGTCGATGGGCTGGTCCGTCAACGGCATTTTCGGCGCGGCCTATAACTCCGCCAGCAACGTCCGGCTGGGGTTGAGCGGCTACAGCCTGACCAGTGCGCAGTCGGGTGCGACGGTGACCCTCAGTGCCGACAACGGCCGGAATTTCGATCGGCTGACCGTCTGCGCGCTGAGCGGACCGGGGCAGGGCACGCTGCAACTCAGCCTCGGCGCGGCGGTCGTCGAATGGTCGCTGGCCGGGGCGGAGCCGGGCAGCCGGTGCCGCACGATGGACGGCAATGGCGAGGAAGCGACGATCGCATCGGCGACCGTCGTCGGAGGGCCGGTGACGATCACGTCGTGGAGCACCGAACGGCGGATGGGCGGCGGGGTGATCCTGTCGAACCTCGGCACCGTCGGTGCGCAGTTCATGCATTTCGCCCGGACCGACGACCGCGTGGTCGCGACCGAGCTCGCCGCCTATCGCCCCGACCTGATCGTCGTGGCGTTCGGCACCAACGAGGCGTTCCGCCCCGGCTTTTCGGCCAGCGCGTACGAAGCGACGCTGCGATCCGACCTGACCCGGCTCAGGCGGCTGGCGCCGGGCGTGCCGATGCTGCTGGTCGGCGCGCCCGATAGCGGGACGAAGCAGCCGGGCCTGCAAAGCGGCGAGAGCGGCACCAGCATGGCGTGCTCCGGATCGGCCGAATGGCGTCCGACCGCGGCACTGGCGTCGGTGCAGGCGATCCAGCGGCGACAGGCCCGGGCGTTCAACATCGCCTATTGGGACTGGGCACAGCGGATGGGCGGCCGCTGCGTCGCCGATGGCTGGACGCAGGGATCGACCCCACTGATGCGCGGCGACCACGTCCATTTCACCAGCCGCGGCGGCGCGGAGATCGCGCGACTGTTGCAGGGCGATCTCGACGCGGCGATGACGCAGTTGCCGCGTGCAGGCACACCCGCCGCCCCGACCGCGGACCGGTAGATGCTGTTCCCCACGCTCAGCTTCGGGCTGTTCTTCCTCGTCGTCTATTGCGTCACCTGGTCACTCGGCCGGTCGAACGAATGGCGCAAGATCGCGCTGCTGCTGGCCAGCTGGTTCTTCTACGGCGCGTGGGATGCGCGGTTCGTGGCGCTGCTGTTCGTATCGGCGTTGGTCAACTGGGCGCTGGCGCAGGCGATCGTACGCAGCGACGACGATCGTCGGGGGCGGTTGCTCGTCACGCTCGGCGTGGTCGCCAATCTGGTCGTGCTCGGCTATTTCAAATATGCCGGTTTCTTCCTCGAACAGCTGGCCGCGCTGCTAACCCCACTCGGGTTCGGGCGCGACCTGCCGCTGTTGCAGGTGGTGTTGCCGGTCGGCGTGTCGTTCTTCACCTTCCAGGCGATCTCGTACCTCGTCGACGTACACCGCCGGCGCATACCGGCGGCGAACCTGCTCGACCTGACGCTGCTGATGTCGTTCTTCCCGCATCTGGTCGCCGGACCGATCGTGCGCGGTGCCGACCTGCTGCCGCAGTTCCGCCGCGTGCCGACGATCGACCGGGGCGTAGTGGCGGCGGCGCTGCTTCTGATCCTGTGGGGGCTGTTCAAGAAGGCGGTGATCGCGTCGCAGCTGGCCGGCGCGCTGGTCGATCCGGCGTTCTTCGATCCGGCCAACCGGTCAAGCTTCGACCTGCTGCTGGGCGCATACGGCTATGCGGTGCAGATCTACTGTGACTTCTCGGCCTATTCCGACATGGCGATCGGGCTGGCGGCGCTGCTCGGCTACACCTTTCCACGCAATTTCGATCAGCCCTACCGCGCCGCCTCGCTCCAGGATTTCTGGCGGCGCTGGCATATCAGCCTGTCGAGCTGGCTGCGCGACTATCTCTACATTCCGCTGGGCGGCAGCCGGAAGGGGCCGGTGCGGACGTACCTCAACCTGTTCCTGACGATGCTGCTGGGCGGGTTGTGGCATGGTGCCAGCTGGAGCTTCGTGATCTGGGGCGCGCTGCATGGCGGCTGGCTGGCGATCGAGCGGTTCTGGGCACGGCATCGCCCGGCGGGGTTGCCGCGTGCGCCGCGCTGGATGGGGATCGTCCTGACGTTCCATATCGTCGTGCTGGGCTGGATATTCTTCCGCGCACAGGGCGAGGGGGAGGCGTTCGCCTATCTGGCGCAGCTGTTCGCCGGGGACTGGCGCAACACGCTGGTCACGCCGCTCTCGCTGGCGCTGGTCGTGCTGGGGCTGGCGATCCATGCGGTGCCGGTCGGCATCCTGCAGGCGACCGCCGCCCGCGTCCGTCATCATGCCGCGCCGGTCATCGGCCTGTCGCTCGGTGCGCTGATCCTGATCGTCGACGCGATGCGGCCCGAAGGGGTCGCGCCGTTCATCTACTACCAGTTCTGAAGAGGGAGGGGCGCGTGACCACCGGAGCGGATCAGGGCGAGATCGCCGAAGTCGGGTCGCCGGTGCTGGTGGCGGCCGACCCGATCGACAGCGTCGCCCCATGGCGCTGGATGACCACGGTGATCGCGGTCGCGACGCTGTTTCTCGGCGTTTTCAACGCGCATGCGATCGCCGCGTGGTTCGATGAACTGCCGCCGTCACCCTATACCGAGCCGCTGCGCGCCCCGATCGCGGCATGGGCGGCGACGACCGCGCGGCTTGGGTTCGACACGCCGCGCGCTGCTGTTCGGACGCGGTGGGAAAAGGCGCAGGCCGCGCGGTTCGGGAGCGAACAGCCGGGCGCGGACGGTAGCGCGCAGTAGGTCTGCCTGCCTTCAGTCTTACGCTTCTTCCGTTTGCTCAACCGTTTGATCCATAACTCCAGCGAAGGCTGCGGTCTCCATCGGCTCCTGCTGCGTGCTGTCACTGGCAGATCACGCCCTTCGCCGGGATGACGCCCGTTTCAATAGGGATGGATCAAACTCCAGCGGCGGTTTGAACCTGTCGAGAAGCGTCCGTCACGAAGGCGTTCTCGACGGACGCTTCTCGACAAGCCCTGAGCTGCTCGAACCGAACGGAGAGGCAAGGGGAGCTGGGCCACAAACGGCAACGCCCGCGCGAGACGGGCTCGGCGCGGGTGTTGTGGCAGGTCCTGCCGGAGCAGGGACCGATCAGCGGTAGAAGGTGTGGTCGGCGATCTGCGCGACGCGGGTGCGCTTCGGGAACGAGGCACCGGCCGAGTGGAAGAACAGCGCGCCCGGCGCGACGTCCTCGCCCTTGCCGCTGAGCGTGCGCTTGGCGATGTCGACCGCAGTGCTCCAGCGACCGTTGTTGCGCGGCGGATTGTACGCATCGACGTTGAAGAACTGGCCGCGCTGCTTGACGACGCCGCAGGCGCTGTCGGCGAAGCGGCCGCTCTTCATGCGGGCGCGGATGACCTGCGCCACGGCCATCTGGCCCTTGTGCGGCTGGTTGCCGGCTTCGTGGACGACGACCTTGGCGACGCATTCCACTTCGGCCTTGTCGAGATCGGCCAGTTCGGCGCTCGCTTCGTCGGTGGCGACGTCGGCGGTCTCGGTCGGGATCGACTGCACGACCGGAGCGGGCGCAGCGAAGGTAACGGGAGCAGGCGTGGCAGCTACTGATGCCGGTTGCTGCACAACCGGGAGTTCGGGGTCCGTGTTCATCGCGACATGGGCGCTAGCTACGCCACTTGCCGCCGTCAGGCTCCACAACACCAATACGGACCAGCGCTTGTTCATTCCCACTCACTGCTAATGCGCAAGGGTGCCCGCCATCGGCCGCAGAAACGCGGACAAAAAGAAGCGGCCGTCGGGATCCCCCACGTCTCACCGTCCGATCCCCGCTTCTGAAAAGGGCGGGTCATCGGACCGGTTGAAATTCTGCGACGTCCCTTCGGGCCGGGGCGGCAACCTGTCAACGCGGACACCGTTCATCGGCGACGAACCGTTCGTGGCATCCGATCAATCCACGCCCGAAACGATAAAAGGACGGAACGTAAATGCGCCGAAACCATATTCCTGTCGCGGCATTGTCGCGAATCGCCGATAGAATCAGCGCGTCGGTACTGTACGGAACGACTATCCGGCCCCGCTGCGATACTTGGCGAACTGTTCCAGCAGCCATCGGCGGAACGCCTGCATCGCCGATCCCGGCACGCGCGATTTCAGCCGGGTGAGCCAATATCCATCGGCTCCCGCAGCGATCGGGAACGGTTGCAACAGCCGCCCGCCATCGATCTCGCGCGCGAACATCGCGGGTGGTGCCAGCGCAACGCCTTCGCCCAGCATCGCCGCCTGCACCATCACCAGTGACGAATCGAACAGCGGTCCGCGCACGGCTGCCCCCTCCACGCCCGCCGCCGCGAACCATGCCGGCCAGTCCTGCGCGCGATAGGAGCGCAACAGCGGCAACCGCAGCAGGTCGGCAGGCACGTGCAACCTGCGTGCAAGCATCGGTGAACATAACGGCGTCAGTGGCGCGGGACAGATCGCATCGGACTCTACGCCGTGCCACGCCCCGTCGCCGAAGCGGATCGCGTAATCGAGACCCTCGGCGGCGAGGTCGACCTTGTTGTTGTTGGTCAACAGCCGCAGGTCGATGCCGGGGCAGGCCATGCGGAACGCCGGCAGGCGTTCGAGCAGCGCGCCGACCGCGAAGGTGCCGACGGCGCTGACCGTCAGCACCTCCTGCACCCCGCCGCCCGCAAAGCGGTCGAACAGCCGGTCGATCGTGCCGAACGATTCGATCAGCGTCGGTGCCAGCGCCAGCCCTTCGTCGGTCAGGTGCAGCCCGCGGTTGGACCGGCGGAACAGCGTCACGCCCAGCCGCGCCTCCAGCGCCTTGATCTGGTGGCTGACCGCCGCCTGCGTAACGCACAGTTCGTCGGCGGCACGGGTGAACGACAGATGGCGCGCCGACGCCTCGAACGCGCGAAGGGCATTGAGCGGAACCGGGGTGCGCGTCATCGATGCCCAGATTTCCTAAGAGCCCAACCGGAAATTAGGTTGAGCGATTTCAGCCAGTTGTGATTCACCGAGGGTTGCGAAGACCACGGGGATCATATGGGCTGGACCGAAACCGCTCGCCGCGAGCATGACAGAAGAAG
>NZ_JASCXF010000045.1:0-32651 GCF_030062225.1 Sphingomonas sp. 2R-10 | reverse complement strand
CCATGGTCCCACCCCGGCACCGACCCCCCGCGACCATTCGCTTTCGTTTCGTCCGGTGCTCGGCTAAAGGAGCGCGCTTGATCTATCCCCTGGAGCTGTTCCCTTGGCGTTGACCCCGCAGAACAACGAAGCCTTCATCCGCGAAGTCGATGAAGAGCTGCGCCGTGAGCAGATGTCGAACATCGGCCGGCGCTATGGCCTGCTCATCATCGCCGCGATCCTCCTCGCGCTCGCCGCCTTCGGCGGCTGGACGTGGTGGCAGCACCGCCAGAACGCGATCGCCGGCGAACAGGGGCAACAGCTCGCGACCGCGCTCGACGATATCCAGCAGGGCCGCAGTACGCAGGGTAGCGCGATCGTCGCCGGGCTGACCACGTCGGACAAGGACGCCGTCCGCGCCACCGCGCTGCTGACGCAGGCCGACCTGCTGCTGTCGAAGAACGACGTGAAGGGTGCCGCCGCCGCCTTCGGCAAGGTCGCCGCCGACGAAACGCTGGCCCAGCCGTTCCGCGACCTCGCGCTCGTCCGCCAGACCTCGGTCGAATACGACACGCTTGCACCGCAACAGGTCATCGACCGGCTGCGCGGCCTTGCGGACAAGGGCAGCCCGTGGCTCGGCAGCGCGGGGGAAATGGTGGCGATCGCCTATCTCCGCCAGAACAAGCTGCAACAGGCCGGGCAGACCTTCGCCCTGATCGCGCAGACCGACGGCGTGCCCGAAAGCCTGCGCGCCCGCGCGGTGCAGATGGCCGGATCGCTCGGCGTCGATGCCGCGCCCGCCGCACCCGCCGCCGCGCAATAACCCTTCTCGATACCGGAACCCCTTTTCCATGAAGACGCATCTGAAACTCTCGGCAGCGGTCGCGGCGTTGGCGCTGCTGGGCGGTTGCGGCGCCTTGAAGGGCAAGGGCCCGGCGCGCACCCCGATCGTCGGACAGCGCGTGCCGATCCTCGCTTCGGAAAACCTTGCCGAGGTCGATCCCGCGCTCGCGAACCTGCAGGTCGTGCTGCCGCTCGCCGAAACCAATGCCGACTGGGCGCAGCCCGGCGGCAATCCGGCCAAGTCGATGGGCCATGTCGCACTGGGCGATACGCTGACCCAGGCGTGGAGCGCGCGGATCGCGGGCGGCAACACCCGCACCCGCCTCGCCGCGGCACCCGTCGTCGCCGGCGGTCGCCTCTACGTCATCGACGTCAACGGCATGGTCACCGCGATGGCCGCCGATACCGGCGCGACCGTGTGGACCGCGCAGACGGTCAAGGGCGACGAGAATCCGCGCGCGCGCTTCGGCGGCGGCGTCTCGGTGGAGGGCAATCGCGCCTTCGCCACCGATGGCCTGGGCGATGTCGTCGCGTTCGACACCGCCGATGGCAAGGAAGTGTGGCGCTCGAAGCCCGGCGGCCCGCTGCGCGGATCGCCCACCGTCGCCAACGGCCAGATCTATGTCGTCAGCCAGGACAACCAGCTGTTCGCGCTCGACCAGGCCGATGGCAAGGTCGTGTGGACCCAGTCGGGCAGCCTCGAGGCGCAGGGCGTGTTCGGCGTCGCCGCCCCCGCCTCGGCACAGGGGACGGTGGTCGCCGGCTTCTCCTCGGGCGAACTCAACGCCTATCGCTACGAGAACGGCCGCTCGGTGTGGGGCGACAGCCTGTCGCGCACCTCGGCCTCGACCTCGGTGTCGGCGCTGGCCGACATCGATGCCGAACCGGTGATCGACAATGGCCGCGTCTATGCGGTCGGGCAGGGCGGGCGCATGGTCGCGCTCGAACTCGTATCGGGCCAGCGGCTGTGGGAACAGAATCTCGCCGGGATCTCGACGCCATGGGTCGCGGGCGAATGGATATTCGTCGTGACCGACGACGGTCGCCTGCTGTGCATCTCGCGCGGCAGCGGCAAGCTGCGCTGGGTGCAGCAGCTTCCCGCCTTCCGCAACGTCAAGAAGCGCAAGGGCCCCATCGGCTGGCGCGGGCCCGTCCTCGCCGGCAATCGCCTGCTGCTGACCAATTCGGACGGACAGCTCGTGTCCGCCTCGACCGCCGACGGCAGCATCACGACGACGCAGGATACCCGGTCGAAGGCCGGCTACACCCTGTCGCCGGTCGTCGCCAACGGGATGCTGTATCTGCTCGACGATGCGGGGCAGCTGACCGCCTGGAAGTAGGCCTGTAACGCACTCCGTCCGTCATCCCGGCGCAGGCCGGGATCCATGGATGGGGTGACGTCACCGCTTGATCGATACCACCCGACACGATGGATTCCGGCCTGCGCCGGAATGACGGATGTGGGCGAACGTCGCGCACCCTCGACCCGTCCCCCCTTACCCCCTACACTCGGCGGAACATCCCGCACCCCCAGGAACCTCCATGCCCCTTCCCGTCGTCGCCATCATCGGCCGTCCCAATGTCGGCAAGTCGACGCTGTTCAACCGGCTGGTCGGCAAGCGGCTGGCGCTGGTCGACGACCAGCCCGGCGTGACCCGCGACCGGCGCGAGGGGGAGGCGAACCTGCTCGGCCTCGACTTCACCATCGTCGATACGGCCGGGTTCGAGGATGAGGACGCGGCGACGCTTCCCGGACGGATGCGGATGCAGACGCAGGCGGCGGTCGAGATGGCCGATGTCGCGCTGTTCATGATCGACGCCCGCGCCGGCATCACGCCCTTGGACGAGGAAATCGCCCGCTGGCTGCGCTCGGCCGACGGCACCGTCGTGCTGGTCGCGAACAAGGCGGAGGGCCGCGCGGGCGAGAACGGCGTGCTCGAATCGCTGGCGCTCGGTTTCGGCGATCCGGTGCAGATGTCGGCGGAACATGGCGAGGGCGTCGCCGACCTGTTCGACGCGCTGCGCCCGTTCGTCGAGCGCGAGGACGAGCCCGAGCCGGAGGAAGCGGAGGAATACGACCCCGAAACCGCCGTGCTGAAGCTCGCGATCGTCGGCCGCCCGAACGCCGGCAAGTCGACGCTCATCAATCGTTTCCTCGGCGAGGACCGGCTCATCACCGGGCCGGAAGCGGGCATCACCCGCGATTCGATCGCGGTCGACTGGAACTGGACCGCCGCCGATGGCCGGGTCCGTCCTGTCCGGCTGATCGATACGGCGGGGATGCGCAAGAAGGCGCGGGTGCAGGAAAAGCTCGAAAAGCTCTCCGTCGCCGACGCACTGCACGCGATCGACTTCGCCGAGGTCGTGGTGCTGCTGCTCGACGGCACGCGCGGCCTCGAACTGCAGGACATCAAGATCGCCGACCGTGTGCTGCAGGAAGGGCGCGCGCTGGTCATCGCATTGAACAAATGGGACATCGCCGAACACGCCTCGTCGTTGTTCAACGGGGTCAAGGGCGCACTCGACGAAGGGCTGGCGCAGGCGCGCGGCGTGCCGCTGCTGACCGTGTCCGCCGCGACCGGCAAGGGGCTCGACGTGCTGATGCAGGCGGCGTTCGAAACGCGCGAGGCATGGGGCCGGCGCGTGTCGACCGGACAGCTCAACCGCTGGTTCGACCGCGCGCTGGAGGCCAATCCGCCGCCCGCACCCGGCGGCAAGCGCATCAAGATGCGCTACATCACGCAGAACAACATCCGCCCGCCCAGCTTCGTCCTGTTCGGCACCCGCGTCGACCAGCTGCCCGAAAGCTACAAACGCTATCTTATCAACGGCATCCGCAAGGAATTCGGCTTCGGCGCGGTTCCCGTCCGGTTGAACATGCGCGCGCCGAAAAACCCCTTCGACCACTCGAAATGACCCGCATCGACGCCCGCGGCATGCGCTGCCCGTGGCCCGCCATCCGGCTGGCCCGGGCGCTGCGCGACGGGGCGGCGGTGGTCGAGATCGCAGCCGACGACCCGCGTGCGGCAGGCGAACTGGCCAGCGCGGCGAGCGCGGTCGGGGCGCGGCTGGAGGTCGTGGGCGAGGGGGTGTTCCGGGTGGAGCGCCGCGAAGGCTGATCCCGCCGATCCGATCGAACGTCACCCCAGCGAAGGCTGGGGTCTCCATCGGCTCCTGCTGCGTGCTACCACAGGGAGATTCCGGCCTTCGCTGCGATGAGGGTCGTTTCAACAGGGATGGATCAAACTCCAGCGTAGCGGTCGATGAGAAGCGGGCCCCGGATCACGCCCGGAGGGACGATGTCGTTCGCATGACGGCATCCATTCCGACATTCGCCTGCGTCGCGACGGCATCGTCGGCGAACACTTTCCTACAGCATCGCCACCATGCCATGCTCCGCCCGGTTCTTTCTCATCGCCGAAACGCCGCGACCAACATCCATGCGAACGCCACAGGCGCGACGAAACGCGCACGAGTGTGACTTTTGTGACCTTTGGCGGGCGCTACCCCTTCGCTTCCCACGGTTTGTCCCGCAAATTCAAATGGGTAATGCCCCGCGCCCTCAGTCGTGGCCCAAGGAAGCGATAGAAATACCAGTCCTTCGTCGCGAACGGCGTCGCATGGTACAAAAGTCGCTCGGCCAGCGTCCAGCGCACCCGCCGCCGGTCCGACCGCCGCGGTGACGGTTTCGCCCAGAAATCAAAGGGATAGACGACGCGCCCGAGTTTCGCGACCCGCTGCATGATCTCGTGGTCGAGCAGCACATAGGGCCAGTGCGTTTCCGAAAACCCGCCTGCCCGCACCAGCACCGCTGTTCGAAACGCCTGTCCATATCCGCCGGTATGCGTCTGTTTCGACAGCAATTTCGTGACGAATCCGGCATAGATCGCGCGCCGCAGCGCCTGCCCCGACGCATCGACGCCCAGCGCCATCACCGCCACGGTCCGCGGATCGGCATCGAACGTCCGTTCGGCCTCGGCCAGATAGTGTGGCGGGTACCAGGTATCGGCATCACCGAACGCGCTGAATTCGGTCGTCAGTTCTCCCATCGCCGTCTCCAGCGCATGGATCTTGCCCGGCCGCGATTCGGTCAGGTGGACGACCTCGACCCCCGGTGCGGCAAAGCCCCGTGCGATCGCGGCCGATCCGTCGGTCGATCCGTTGTCGACCAGCACCAGCCGGAACGGCACGGTCTGCGCCGCCAGCGCCGCGAGCGTCGCACCCAGGAAATCGGCCTCGTTGTAATAGGCGATGACGAAGGTCCAGCGCGTCATGCCGCCAGTTCCATCAGCCGCCGGCACGCCGCCTCCGACGATTGGGGGCCGTGGGTCGCGACCGCGTGATCCCGCGCGGCCGTGCCCATCGCCGCAAGCGCCGCCGGATCGCCGAGCAGCGCGTCGACCTTCGCCCGGTAATCGGCGTCGCGCACCAGCAGGCCGCAGTCGGGCGGGATCACGTCCGGCCCGATCCGGTCGTCGAATGCCGCCACGGGCAGGCCGCACGCCATCGCCTCGGGGATCGCCCGCGGGAAATAGTCGCGCCGCCCGGCGTGGAAGAACAGCCGCGCCTGCGCCAGCATCGCCGGCATCTGTGCGTTGGGGACATGCCCCAGCCATTCGACCTGCGGAAAGCGATGGCGCAGCGCCGCCGCCTGCGGCCCGTCGCCGATCACCGCCACCCGGTGCGTCTCGCCGAGTGCGGCGATCTCGTCGAATTTCTTGTACGGCGTCAGCCGGCTGGTCGCGATCACGTCGAACCGCTTGTCCGCCTCGATCGGCGCAAACCGGGCGGTATCGATCGTCTTGGGCAGCCGCTGCATCCGCGCGTCCGGCACCGCGCGCCGCCATAGGCGCCAGCCCGGCTGCGTCAGCTTCGCTTCCTGCACCGCCGATTCGGGGAAGACGAACGCCGCGCGCGGCACGATCCGGCTCCACCAGTCGCCGCCGATGACGACCGCGAAGCGCCGCCGGTCGGGCCGCAACACCCGGTCGTACAGGTCGAACCCCGCGCCGCCATTGCTGCCGATCAGCACGAACAGCGTCGCCGGATCGGCCTTCGCCGCGACGATCATCGCATCGCTCTTCTGGTCGCGGGTCTTCGCCTGCGGGTTGGACGGGGCGAACAGCCGGATGGGGTAGGGGGCGATGCCGGGCAGCGCCGACACCGTATCGAGCGGTTCGCGCGCCAGCCCCCACAGCTCGACCTCGACGCCCAGTTCGGCAAGGATGCCGGGCATCCGCCGGTCGCGATTGTCCCAGCGAAGCCATTCGCCGACATCGGCGATCCCGTGATGGGTGGGGTAGGTGAGGACGAAGACGATCCGCATCCCCGCCGGGCTACCAGCGCAGACGCCTGCACGCCACCCGATTGTCGATGCGTCCGCTGGCACCGCGAAAGGCGTCTCGACGCCTTTCCAAACGCGCTCTAAGGCGCAGGCAATGAACTGGTCCGACGACGGCGCGCGGGTAAGCTGCGTGATGGTGACCGCGAACCGTGCCGCGCTGGCGCGGCGCGCGGTCGACTGTTTCCTGCGGCAACGCTGGGGCAACCGCGAACTGGTCGTCGTCGACGATGGCGAGCAGGATTATACGCCGCTATTCGCCGCGATCCCGTCCGATCGCCTGATCTACGATCGCGTCGCCAAGACGTCCGAAACGACGCTGGGCCGTTTGCGCAACCGCACGCTCGACCTCGCCCGCGGCACGATCGTCGCGCAGTGGGACGACGACGACTGGTATCATCCCGACCGGCTGGCGCGGCAGGTGGGGGTGCTGGAGGCGGGCAGCGACGCCTGCGTCCTGCGCGGCACGCTGATGCACCTCGACGCGCCCGACTGGTTCGACCACCCCTATGTCGGCACGCTGGAGCCGGGCGTGCCGGGCAGCATCGTCCACCGAGCCGATCCCGCGGCGCGCTATCCCGAGAAGCGCCGTGGCGAGGATACCGACTTCCTCGCCCACTGGCCGATAGGGCGAATCGGCGTGCTTGACGCGCCCGGCCTGTTCGTCCGCGCCTTCCACGGCGGCAACACGTGGGAGCGGACCCATTTCGAGCGCCGGGTGCGCAACACGCCCGCCGCCGCGGTCGAATATGCGCTGCGGCGGTTCCTGCCCGGCGGGGTGTGGCGTCACTCGCGCTTCCGCCTCGATGCCGCGACCCGCGCCGCGTTCGACGCCTTCGTCGCCGATTCGCGCGCGGCCGGGGTATTCGCTTGACGCTGGCCGACCGCGCGCAGCGGCTGCACGACTGGTCGCAGACGCCCGCCGCGGCGCGGATGGGCAAGGTGTTGCGCGCGCTGTTCTTCGTCGGCGTGCTGCTGTGGCTGGTGCTGAAGGTCCGCGCGATCGGGTGGGGCAACGTCGCCGCCGCGCTGCCGCGGACCCCGTGGTTCTACATCCTGTTCGTCGTGATGTTCATGGCGCTGCCGGTGTCGGAGGTCTGGATCTTCCGCCTGTTGCTGGGCCGTCCGATGCCGGGGGCGTTGCCGGTATTCGTGCGCAAGCGCGTCTTCAACTCGGCCTTCGTCGGCTACTCGGGCGAACTCTACCTGTTCGTCTGGGCGCGGCAGCGGCTGGGCATCGCGTCCAAGACGCTGCTGCTGGCGATCAAGGACAACGCGATCCTCTCGGCGCTCGCCTCGGCGGCGATCACGTCGGTCCTGCTCGTCATCTTCATGGCGACCGGCCGGGCGAAATGGATCGCCGACTGGCTGCATTCGGCCGGTGGCATGATCCTGGCCGGGCTGCTGGTCGCCGCCTTCCTGACGCCGCTGCTGCTGCGACTGCGACGACAGATCCTGTCGGTGCGCTGGTCGACCGCGGGCGCGGTGCTGGGCATCCACGTCGTGCGCATCCTGATCGTCGTGCTGCTGCAGGCGACGCAATGGGCGGTGGTGCTGCCCGGCGAGCCGCTCAGCGTCTGGGTCACCTTCCTGACGGTGCAGATGGTCATCAGCCGCCTGCCGATCGTGCCCAATCGCGACCTGCTGTTCCTGTCCGCTGCGCTGGAGATGAGCCACATCGTCGACGGCCCGCGCGCGGCGATGGCCGGGCTGCTGCTGGCCGGCGGCGCGCTGACGCAGGGCAGCAACCTGTTGTTCTTCCTGCTGACCAGCTTCGAACGGCGCCGTGGCACGCTGCCGGTGGCCGATCCCGATCCCGCGTTCGAGGCGGCGGTCGCCCCGCCGGCGGTGTCGCCGGCGGGCGAATAGGAGGCGGCACCCGCGCGCGCGGGTGCCGCCCCGGTCCCCTTGCGGCCCGCCAGCCTTACGCCGGCGTCGACGCCCGGGCGCAGATGAAGCGCGACAGTTCCTGGCGCAGCGGCAGGCCCGCCGTCGAGCGCAGCGGGCCGTCATGCGCCACGTTGGTTTCGACATGCGCCCGCGTGTCGGCGACGCCGACGACGTGGAACAGGTTGCGGTCGCAGTCCAGTTCGGTGCGGGCATAGACGAAGCGGTCACCGCGCTGCTGGCGCAGGATCGCGATGATCGTGCCGGCGGCGGTGCGCCGCTGACGCAGCACTTCGTAGCGCGACTGGCCATCCGACGGCGTCGGGATCTCGGCCCCTTCCAGCGGATAGCGCTCGATGCCGTTACCCGCGACCTCGGTCTCGACCAGGTGCCGCAGGTCGACGGTATTGGTGGTCGCTTCGGGAGTCGGCGCGGTCGATGCGCCACACGCGGCCAGCAGCGTCCCGGCCAGCACGGCCACTGTCGTTCGGATCATACGCAAAACCCTTTATTCCATGAGAACCATCGTCTCAGGAAATGTTGCTACGCAGCAATATTATCGAAGCGGGCCTCAGCGCGAGCGCAAGGCACCCAGCGCGGTCATGAAGGCTACCGCCCCCATCGCAAGCACGACGCCTCCGACATCCTCCCATCCGATCGCCCAAAGACGGTCGAACCGGTCGGAAAAGGGAAGGATCGCGCGGAAGGTTTCGAATGGAATAGTCATGGCGCGTTGCAACATAGTCACTGAAAGCGTGATGAAAACAGCCGATCGCGCCGATCGGTCCGAGGACATCATATGTTACACTAACGCAAGACGCCGGCCGATCTTCGGCAACGGAACCGTCTTGCATGCAGCCGATCGTCGCCATACACCGTCATTCCGTTTATCGATAATTGGGTGGGGTTCCATGTTCCGTACCGTCGCGACCGTCCTGCTTGCATCCACGGCCCTTGCCAGCGCACCCGCGCTCGCCCAGGCCCCCGCGCGCACCGCGCCGCCGGTAAAGGCCGCGCCGCTGTCCGCGCTGGTCGCGCCGGTGAACATTCCGTACGAGAAATTCACCCTGCCCAACGGCCTGACCGTCATCACCCATACCGACCGCAAGGCGCCGATCGTCGCCGTGTCCGTATGGTATGACGTCGGGTCGAAGCACGAGCCCAAGGGGAAGACCGGGTTCGCGCATCTGTTCGAGCATCTGATGTTCAACGGGTCGGAGAATGCGCCGGGCGACTTCTTCGATCCGCTGCGTTCGATCGGCGCGACCGACCTGAACGGCACCACCAGCTACGACCGCACAAATTATTTCGAAACGGTGCCCCGGCCCGCGCTCGACCGCGCGCTGTTCCTCGAATCGGACCGCATGGGCTATCTGCTCGGCGCCGTGACGCAGGGCGTGCTCGACGAGCAGCGCGGCGTCGTCCAGAACGAGAAGCGCCAAGGCGACAACCAGCCGTACGGCCTCGTCAAATACAAGATGACCGAGGGCATCTTCCCCGAAGGCCACCCGTATCGCCACTCGGTGATCGGCTCGATGGCGGATCTCGACGCTGCCAGCCTCGAGGATGTGAAGAACTGGTTCCGCGGCCATTACGGCCCGAACAACGCGGTGCTGGTGCTGGCTGGCGATATCGACGCGAAGGAAGCGCGCCCGCTGGTCGAGAAGTATTTCGGCAAGATCGCCAGGGGCCCGGAATCGGTGCTGCCCAAGATCGACGTGCCGACGCTGGCCGCGCCGGTGCGCGAGGTGATGAAGGACAATGTCGCCGCGACGATGATCATGAAGGTCTGGCCGGCGCCGGGGCTGAACGATCCGGAAGCGCCCGCGCTCGACGTCGCGATGACCGCGTTCGGCGGGCTCGCCTCGTCGCGGCTCGACAACGAACTGGTGAAGAAGGACAAGCTGGCGGTGCAGGTGTCGGCCGGCGTCCAGCCGCTGGCACAGGCGGGCATGCTGATCGTCCGCGCAGTCGTCCGTCCCGGTGTGGACGCGAAGGTCGTAGAGGCGAAGCTGGACCAGATGATCGCCGATTATCTGCGCACCGGTCCGACCGCCGACGAGGTCGCGCGCGTCGCCACGACCGGCGTCTCGGGCACGATCGCCGGTCTCGAATCGGTCGGTGGTTTCGGTGGTAAGGCGGTGACGCTGGCGTCGGGCGAGCTGTATTCGAACGATCCGGGCTTCTACAAGAAGGAGCTGAACGCGCTGGCGACGATGACGCCGGACCGCGCCCGCGCCGCCGCGCAGAAGTGGATGTCGCGCCCGGCCTACACGCTGATCGTCGAGAACGGGAAGCGCGAGGGCTATGAGGAGGCAAAGGCGGTCGCACCGGCCGCCGCCGTCCCGGCCGCGCCGGAGGTCCCGTTCAAGGGGACGCGCGGCGCCATGCCGGGCGTCGCCGATACCGGCGCCGCGCTGCAGTTCCCCAAGGTCACGCGCAGCCGCCTGTCGAACGGCATGGAGCTGGTTTATGCGCAGCGGACCGCCGTGCCGGTGACGCAGGTGTCGATGGTGTTCGACGCCGGCACCGCCGCCGACGTCGCCGGCAAGCTCGGCACCGCCGGCATGACGCTGTCGCTGATCGACGAGGGCACGACCACGCGTGATTCGATCGCCATGGCCGAAGCCAAGGAAAAGCTCGGCATGCAGATGAGCGGCGGCAATTCCGCCGACGAGACGACGATCGGCTTCGGCGTGCCCAGCGCCAACCTGAACAGCGCGACGATGCTGTTCGCCGACGTGCTGCGCAACCCGGCGTTCGACGCGAACGAGCTGGAGCGGGTGCGCGGACAGGTGCTGGCGCAGATCGGGCAGCAGCGCACCAATCCGCAGGGGCTGGCCGACATGACGCTGCCGCCGCTGCTCTACGGTACGAACTCGCCCTATGCGAAGCTGGCGGCGGGCGCGGGCGATCCGGCGGCGGTCGCCGCGCTCAAGCGCGACGATCTGGTCGCATGGCGCGGGGCGTGGCTGCGTCCGGACAAGGCGAAGGTGTTCGTCGTGTCCGACCGGCCGCTGGCCGAGGTGCAGCAGGCGCTGAACGCGGCGCTGGGCGACTGGCGCGCGACGGGGACGGGCGGCACCAAGACCTTCCCGGCGGCCGTCACCGCCACCGCGCCGAAGATCGTGCTGGTCGACCGGCCGAACTCGCCACAGTCGCTGATCGTCGCGGGACAGCTGACGCCCGTGCGCGCCAAGTCGGACACGCTGGCGGCGACCACCGCCAACACCGTGCTCGGCTCGGGCTTCCTCAGCCGGATCAACATGGACCTGCGCGAGGCGAAGCATTGGTCCTACGGTGCGCGCGGCGGGTTCCAGCTGATGCAGGGTGCGGTGCCCTATGTCATCAACGCCCCGGTGCAGGCCGACAAGACCGGCCCGGCGATCGCGTCGCTGCGCGAACAGATCAACGGGTTCCTCGGGCCGAACGGCGTGACGCCGGTCGAATTCCGCCGCTCGATCGACGGCGAGACGCGGCAGCTGGCCGGTACGTACGAAACCGCGGGCGCGGTGCTGGGCGCGATGCGCAGCAACGACTTCCTCGGCCGTCCGGACGATTACCAGGCGACCCTGCCGCAAAAATATCGTGCGCTGACCGCCAGCCAGCTTGACGCTGCGGCACGCGCGGCAATCGACCCCGATCGCTTCGTCTATGTCGTGGTCGGCGACGCCAGCATCGTCCGCCCGCAACTTGACGGGCTTGGCCTGCCGGTGGAGGTGGTTTCGGCGACGCCGACGCCGGCAACCGCGCCGCCCCCGGCGAAGTAAGGAGAGCGAACATGGCGAATGTCGATGGCAGCTGGAACACGATTACCAAGTCGCCGATGGGCGACCAGCAGGCGACGCTGAGCGTCAAGAGCGACGGCAGCACGTTCACCGGCACCTATTCGGGTGCGATGGGATCGACCGAGATCACCGACGGCAAGGTCGATGGCGACAAGCTGAGCTGGAAGGTGGCGATCGTCGTGCCGATGCCGATGACCCTCGACTGCGAAGCGACGGTCGACGGTGATACGATTTCGGGCACGGTCGGCGCGGGTGCGTTCGGCAGCTTCCCGATGGCGGGATCGCGCGCCGCCTGATCGGATGAAGCGACGAACGACGGCCCGTCCGCAGACGATGCGGGCGGGCCGTTCGTGTGTCGCGGGCAGGGGGCTTCCACAGGACGCCGTATCCCCGCCTGCGCGGGGATATGGCAGGAATGTTCGCTACTCCGCCGCCCGCGCCTCCGCCTCGATCTCCGGCAGCGCCGCCGCCTTCGGCGTCTCCCCCGGATCGGGCGCATAGCCGGTCAACAGCCGCGCGCCGCGGCCATAGGTGAACCACGACCACGCCCAGTGGACATAGACCGACACCCGGCTGCGGAAATCGACCAGTAGCATCAGGTGGACCAGCGACCATGCCAGCCACGCGACGAAGCCCTTGAGCTTCATACCGGCAATCTCCGCCACCGCGCGCGATCGGCCGATGACCGCCATCGTGCCATAGTCGCGGTAGCGGAACGCCGCCGGCGCGTCCTTGCCCGCGGTCCTCGCCGCGATCAGCTTGCCTACGAACTTCCCCTGCTGCTTGGCGACCGGCGCCAGGCCGGGCAGGGCGCCCTTGCCCGTGTCGAAGCTCGCCACGTCGCCGATCGCGAAGATGGAGGGATGGCCGGGGATCGAACAATCGGGCCGCACCTTCACCGCGCCGTTCTTCGCCGCATCGGCCGCCAGCCATTGCGCCACCGGCCGCGCCTCGGTTCCGGCGGCCCATAGCACCGCTGCGGCATCGATCCGCTGGTCGCCGACGGTCAGCCCGCGCGCATCGATTTCGCGCACCGCTTCCCCGGTCCGCACCTCGACCCCGAGCGATTCGAGCATCCCGCGCGCGGCATCGGACAGCGGCGGGTCGAAGGCGGACAGGATGCGGTCCCCCATCTCGCACAGCACGACCCGGCTGCCGCGCGGGTCGATCGAGGCGAAGTCGCGTGCCAGCGTGGTGCGCGCCATTTCGGCGATCGTGCCGGCCAGCTCGACCCCGGTCGGCCCGCCGCCGACCACCGCGAAGGTCAGCAGCCGCCGGACCTCCGCCGGGTCGTCGCATTGTTCGGCACGCTCGAACGCGCCCAGCAGCGCCGCACGGATCGCCAGCGCATCGTCGATCGATTTCAGCACGAACGCATGTTCGCGCCACGCATCGTTGCCGAAGAAACTATAGCCCGCGCCGGTTGCCAAAACGCAATAGTCGAACGGCAGCCGCCGTCCGTCGGCAAGGCACAGTTCCCGTGCGGCGGCGTCGACTCCGCTCGCTTCCGCCATCAGGATGCGCGTGTTCGTGTTGCGCCGCAGCAGGGCGCGATTGGCCGTCGCGATGTCGGCCGGCGACAGCGCGGCCCCCGCAACCTGATACAGCAGCGGCTGGAACAGGTGGTGGTTGGTCCGGTCGATCAGCGTGATCTCGGCCGCGGTCCGCCGCAGCGCCTGGGCCGCAGCGATGCCGCCGAACCCCGCGCCGACGATGATGATCCGGGGTCGCATCGCTCTTTCTCCTCCGATTCGGGATGACAGTGACGATATACAACCGGTTCGGGTCGCGATCGTTGCGCCGGCCTGCCCCACCATCGTGCGGTCCTCGCCACATTGTAACCATGGTCCGGACACCCGCGCCCCCGTTCGTTCATCGAAGCGACAGATACCGTTGCCGACATGCAACAGTATCCGATTTCATGACGGCGATGTTGCAATGCGATGCAACACTTCCCGCGCTTTCGGGTTCAGAGGGGCCACGGACAAACCGGCGCGCGTTCGACGCCGGGACCGTAAACGCTGATGAGGTTTTGTATGCGTAAGCTTTTCACCGTCGCTGCCGCTGCCGCCGCGTTCGTTGCCGTCCCCGCCTTTGCGCAGGACGCCACCGTCGTTCAGGACGCCCCGACCACCACCGAACCGGCTCCGGCCGTGACCGCACCTGACGGCACCCGCGCCTTCGGCTTCGAACCCTATGTCGCCGTGATGGGCGGCTGGGAACAGTTCGATTCGGAAGTGACCGATGCCGGCATCCCGCAGGTTCCGCGCAACAACAAGCTGAACGGCGCGCTGGTCGAAGGCATCGTCGGCTTCAACGTGCCGCTGGGCCCGGTATTCGTCGGCGCCGAAGGCAGCGTCTCGAAGGGCGTGTCGGGCGACATCGATTGGGATTACGGCGCCGCCGGTCGTTTCGGTGTCCGCGCCGGTGACTCGGGCCTGATCTACGGCAAGGTCGGCTATCGCTGGGTCAATTTCGATGCGTTCGGCCGTGACAGCCGCGACTATCATGAAATGACCTACGGCGCCGGTTTCGAAGTCGGCCCGAAGGATATCGGTCTGGGCGGCATCACCGGCAACTCGGGCATCCGCCTGCGCGGTGAAGTGTCGACCTTCGGTTCGGCGCACAGCTTCCGCCCGATGCTGGGTCTGACGTCCCACTTCTAAGCATCCGGCCAGTTCGGGCGGGTCCGGCGTATCGGGACCCGCCCCGGTACCTGCGTATGATGAAAGGCCCCGGACGATTGTGTCCGGGGCCTTTTGTTTTGCTGGTTGCCGTGATCCCCGCAAGGGCGGGGGAGCTTATAATGCCCCATACAGAACGGGGCTATCCACGCGAGAGGCGCGGGAGGAATCTCCTAACGTAAGCGCCGTCGGCCAGTCCTCCCATCCTCTTGGCCGTTCCAGCCTCGTCCAAGGCCGCTGGCATGGGATATGCTGGCACCAGGTCCGGTGCGGTCACGAAATCCGTAGCCCACCATCGATGCAAATCCGCAAATGCGCGTACGGCACGATACCGTCGTCGCGCGTTCCGATTGGCAAAGTAAGGCCCGGAGTCCAGCATGGACTCATGCTTGGACTGTTTGGCGGCATTTGTCGATTCCTAACATATAGAACGTTGTAGAAATATTGACCGTGGGAACGTGGAGCTACTTTTCTGCCGGCTGGCTCCCTGAAGTTGCTGCCTGACCCGCCATCCTTCACATCGTGTCAACTTCGCGAAGCGTGCGCCCATACGCGAGAATCTATTGAAAAGGCCGCCGGGCGCGAACCCGACGGCCTTCTCCCGTAGGACCGCTGTGCCGCGGTTACTCTTCGATCGTGACCCGGCCGTTGCGGACGATCATGCCGCGCTCGGCCATTTCCTTGCGGAAATCATGCTTCGCATCGGCAACCTCGCGACGATATTCCGCCCACGCGTCCTCGCGGTCGGCGGCATCGTCGGCACGCGCCAGATCGCTGCTCAGTTCGCGCTTCGCCTCCGACAGGTCGGTCTTGTAGTCGAGATAATAGGGGTTGTAGTCCGAATAGACCGGGACCGTGCGACGGTCCTTGGCCAGCGCGGGCGTCGTTACGACCGCAGTTGCGGCGACGGCGATCAGCAATGTCGTGCGGTTCATGGGGGTTCTCCCTTTTCCTGAACTTGCCGGCGTACAACCCGTTGTGGATGAAGTCGGTTCCTTCACCTGCGGTTCATCTGCCGGAGCCCGTTCGGGATTTGCCGGCGACTGCTTGCCAATTGCCGGCCCCATGCCGATCTTTCGTCGCGAAGGGATCGGACATGGCCGGACGGGTGAAGCGCAAGGCGGGACTGGCGGCGGCCGAGGCACTGGCGGCGCGTACCGTCGCACCGCTCCCCTGCGCGCTGTGCGACCGCCCGATCGGGACGCAGGTCGAATGGCACCACCGCGTGCCCAGGAGCGAGGGCGGACGCGAGACCGTACCGGTCCACCCGATCTGCCACCGCACCATCCATGCCAGCGCGACCAACGCGGAGCTGGCGGGGCCACTGGCGGATATCGACACGCTGCGGGCGCTGCCGGCGGTGGCGAAGTTCGTGGCGTGGGTGGCGGATAAGCCCGCCGACTTCCGGGCGCCGGTGCGGCGGGGGCGGTAGGGCTAGCCCCGTGTGTTCCGCGGCGGGCCTGGAGTTTGATCCATGGGCATGGAGTCGTCACCCCGGCGCAGGCCGGGGTCTCCATCGGCTCCTGCTGCGCGCTACCACCGGGAGATCCCAGCCTTCGCCGGGATGACGCCCGTTTCAACAGGGATGACTCTGGACCAACGACCGTCGTCCCCGCGCAGGCGGGGCCTCATACATGCCACGCCGGCTACGCCAGCGCGAACGTCAGCACCTATGGATTGCCGCCTTCGTGGGAATGACGGAAGGGGGAAGGTCCTGCCAGCGCAGGGGCAGCCGCATTTCGCGCTGTCCTACACGTTCGCGCGTCGGCATCATGCTGCCGGGCCATCGTGAGCCCGGCTCTTTGACACCGCCAATTCTGTATCGCCGATCGGCTGACTCGCAGATAGCGTGCGAGTGTGACTTTCGTGACCTTTGGACGGCGGGCACGGGCAAAGCCCGTGCCGTCGGCCGGCGCTTCGGGCGCCGCCGGCCGGGCCGCGCCTTCAGGCTCGGGGTAGCTGCGCTACCCCTTGCCCGGCGCTCATTCCGCCGCAACCCCGCCGAACATGTCGCCCATGCCGCTGGCTTCCTCGTTCGCCGGTGCCACGACTTTCGCCTTCTGGCGCTTGTCGAAGCCGTCCCACACCTCGTTCCAGTTGCCGCGTGTCGCCGCCTTCGAATATTCCGTCGCACGCTGTTCGAAGAAGTTGGCGTGCTCGACGCCATTCAGCAGCGGCGCCAGCCACGGCAGGGGGTGTTCGTCGATCAGGTAGATCGGCTTCATGCCCAGCTGCCCCAGCCGCCAGTCGGCGATGTAGCGGATATACTTCTTGATCTCCTTCGCGGTCATGCCGTGGACCGGCCCCATTTCAAAGGCGAGATCGATGAAATTATCCTCCAGCCGCACCGTCGTCTGGCACATGTCGGCAATGTCGTCGCGCACCGACCGCGTCATGCAGTCGCGTTCCTTGCAGAAGGCGTGGAACAACTTGATGATGCCTTCGCAGTGCAGGCTCTCGTCGCGGACCGACCATGACACGATCTGCCCCATGCCCTTCATCTTGTTGAAGCGCGGGAAGTTCATCAGCATCGCGAACGACGCGAACAGCTGCAGCCCTTCGGTGAAGCCGCCGAACATGGCGAGGGTCTTGGCGATATCCTCGTCGGTATCGACCCCGAAGTTCTGGAGATAGTCGTGCTTGTCCTTCATCTCGCTATATTCGAGGAAGGCGCCATATTCGCTTTCGGGCATCCCGATCGTGTCGAGCAGGTGGCTGTACGCCGCGATATGCACCGTCTCCATGTTGGAGAAGGCGGCGAGCATCATCTTGACCTCGGTCGGCTTGAAGATGCGACCATATTTCTCGTGGTAGCAGTCCTGCACCTCGACGTCCGCCTGGGTGAAGAAGCGGAAGATCTGCGTCAGCAGGTTGCGCTCGTGCGGGGTCAGCTTCTGCGCCCAGTCGCGGCAATCCTCGCCCAGCGGCACCTCTTCGGGCATCCAGTGGATCTGCTGCTGGCGCTTCCAGAAATCGAACGCCCAGGGGTATTCGAACGGCTTGTACTGCTTGCGGGCTTCGGTGAGCGACATGGGGTTACTCCGGGGAAATTTGGGTTGTTCTGAAATCTGTTGTGCTCCCGCGCAGGCGGGAGCCTAGGGGCGCGACCGTCGTCGCTTGTGGCTCTGGACCCCCGCCTTCGCGGGGGTATGATCGGTTCGGGTCATGCCGACCCCCACGACCATTGCGCGATGCCGAAGATCGTCAGGATGATGCCCAGCGCCAGCGCCATCATCCCCGTCATGCCGTGGGCATAGCGGCTCTGCGCGGTCCTGCGCGAACGCAGGCGCAGCAGCAGCCACAGCCCGACGCCGCCCGATACCAGCGCGACGCACAACATGATGAGGACGTTCGCGGTCATGCGACCAACTGCGAAGACGCGCGTTTCACCGCCGCCCCCACAGGAGAACTATCATGGCCGATCTCAGCAACATCAACGAACATGCCGAAGTCATCGGTGCCGACGGCGTCCATGTCGGCACCGTCGACCGCGTCGAAGGCGACCGCATCAAGCTGACCAAAAAGGACAGCGGCGCGGACATCGAAGGAGCCGAAAGCGCACATGCCGGGCATCACCATTATATCGACGGCGGCCTCGTGGCCGAGGTCGAGGGCGACACCGTCCGCCTGAGCGCCAACGCCGACGTGGCGGTGACGTTCGAAACCGAAGAAGACGGCTCGGCGATCTGACGACGTGCGGCGCGCGTACCGGACGCGCGCCGCCCCTGTCGGCCACCGCCCCGCCGGATGCCGACCGAACGCTCCGCATTCGGCGGCATCTGCGGGCATCACGCCCCCATCATCCACGACACCAGCGCGGCACCCGCGCCCGCGATCCCGCCGAACCAGATCACGTTGGTCAGGAACGGCCGGTGTGCGCCGAACGGCTCGTTCGCCGGGTCCTTGCCGCCGGTCGCCAGCACCTTGCGGCGCCGCGCCTCGAACGCCTCGACCTGCTTGGGCTGCGAATACATCCACGCCATCAACGGCCCGAGCGTTACGGCGAACACGAAGAATATCAGGATCGGCATCGGTACCTTCTCCTTGGTCGGGGGGGGGGGGCGGAGGCCTTGTCCTATACCGCCCCGCCGTCAGACGGGACGGCCGCGCCGCCCCGCCGCCTGTTCACTGGCAAGCCAGACACTCGTCATAATCGGTCGTCTCGCCCAGATCGAACTTGGCCAGCTCCGACGTATTGTCCGCCTCGACCCCACCAGCGAACCCGGCACGCTGCACCGACTTCGACCGCAGGTAATAGAGCGATTTGATGCCCAGCTCCCACGCGCGATAGTGGAGCATCAGCAGATCCCACTTCTCGACATCGGCCGGGATGAACAGGTTCAGCGACTGCGCCTGGTCGATGAACGGCGCGCGGTCCCCGGCCAGTTCGAGCAGCCAGCGCTGGTCGATCTCGAAGCTGGTCTTGAACGTGTCCTTCTCTTCCTGGCTCAGGAAATCGAGATGCTGCACCGACCCGCCGCGCTCGAGGATCGTGTTCCACACCGCGTCGCTGTTCTTCGACTTCGCGATCAGCAGCTTTTCGAGATACGGGTTCTTGACCGACCACGATCCCGACAGCGTCTTGTGGGTATAGATGTTCGCCGGGATCGGTTCGATGCAGGCACTGGTGCCGCCGCAGATGATGCTGATCGACGCGGTCGGCGCGATCGCCATCTTGCAGCTGAACCGCTCCATCACGCCCATGTCGGCCGCGTCGGGGCAGGGGCCACGCTCGTTGGCAAGGTGCATCGATGCCTCGTTCACCTGCGCATTGACGTGGCGGAAGATCTTCAGGTTCCACGCCTTGGCCATCGCCCCTTCGAACGGGAGCCCGCGCGCCTGCAGGAACGAGTGGAAGCCCATGACGCCCAGGCCCACCGACCGCTCGCGCTCCGCCGAATAGCGCGCCCGCGCCATCTCGTCGGGCGCCCGCTCGATATAGTCGGTGAGGACGTTGTCGAGGAAGCGCATCACGTCCTCGATGAACCGCTTGTCGCCGTTCCATTCGTCCCACGTCTCGAGGTTCAGCGACGACAGGCAGCACACGGCGGTGCGGTCGTTGCCCAGATGGTCCTTGCCGGTCGGCAGCGTGATCTCGCTGCACAGGTTGGAGGTCGACACCTTCAGCCCGAGGTCGCGGTGATGCTTGGGCATCGTGTTGTTCACATGGTCGCTGAACACGATGTACGGCTCGCCGGTGGCGAGGCGGGTCTCGACCAGCTTCTGGAACAGCGAGCGTGCATCGACCGTGGCACGGACCGATCCATCCTTGGGGCTGGTCAGGTTCCATTCGGCGCCGTCGCGCACCGCCTCCATGAACGCGTCGGGGATCAGGACGCCATGGTGCAGGTTCAGCGCCTTGCGGTTGAAATCGCCGCTGGGCTTGCGGATTTCGAGGAACTCCTCGATCTCCGGGTGGCTGACGTCGAGATAGCAGGCGGCCGATCCGCGACGCAGCGACCCTTGCGAAATGGCGAGGGTCAGCGAGTCCATGACCCGCACGAACGGGATGATGCCGCTGGTCTTGCCGTTCAGGCCGACCGGTTCGCCGATGCCGCGCACGCTGCCCCAATAGGTGCCGATGCCGCCGCCGCGCGACGCCAGCCACACATTCTCGTTCCACGTCTCGACGATGCCCTCGAGGCTGTCGGGGACGGAGTTGAGATAGCAGCTGATCGGCAGGCCGCGCCCGGTGCCACCGTTCGACAGGACCGGCGTGGCGGGCATGAACCACAGCTTCGAGATATAGTCGTACAGCCGCTGCGCATGGTCGGCGTCATCGGCATAGGCCGACGCGACGCGCACGAACAGGTCTTGGTACGATTCGCCCGGCAGCAGGTAGCGGTCCTTGAGCGTATCCTTGCCGAAATCGGTCAGCCGCGCGTCGCGCGAATGGTCGACCTCGACCGCGTGCAGCTGTGCGTCAACCGTGCGGCTGGTGCGCACGGCCGGGGTTTCGGCGGGCGCCGGATCGGCGAATTGCAGCTCGTTCATCTGGGCATCCTGACTGTCCTGGAAGGTCATCGTCCCCGTTTCCCCTGTCTTCGGACGGAGCACGTCGTCCCCGTCGATAAAATTGGCGTGTCGACCGCATGCAGCGGCGCATCGCCGGTTCGAACGACGGCTGGCGACATGGTCGTCGTGTCGCGGCGTCGATCGAGGTGAATACCATTTGTAGCGGTTGGCCCGCCGTCGCCCCTACTAATTGTAGCAAATGGTCGTGCGCGCAAGCGGCTAAATTTCGGGCGGCCGGGGGAACCGGCCGGCTGCGGGCGATACGATCGGCGCGACGCGCGGACCTCTGCCGCCTGCGCGAAATGCAAGCGAATAAAACGGGAACATCAATTCATTTTTTCGTTCGGCGGCGGTGGCGTGCCGACGAATCAGCCGTCCCGCCGGAACCGGCCCGAGACCCGTGCCTGCCATCCCAGCAGCAGCGGGACGAGGATCAGTTCGATGCACAGGCCGCTCAGGTGCGACGCCGACGGCACGCCGCTGGCCGCCAGCGACCATAGCCGTGCGAACCCGCCGATCACGACCATCATCCCCAGCAGGCGGAAGCGGCCGCCCTTGCGTTCGATGCCGGGAATGCAGCTGACGAAGCCGATCGCCAACCCGAGGAACAGGCCCGACAGATACCGGAAATGGCTGTCCATGTCGGTCGCGGGCGCCGGATGCAGCCATGCTGCGCCGATCGCGATGCCGGCCAGCGAGGCGGTGAGCGGCACGACGCAGGTAACCGCGACCGCCGCCTGCAACAGCGTACGCTCGCGACGCGGGCTCACGTCCGTTCGCGCTCCAGCAGTTCGGACCGCACGCGGATCGCATAGACCGACAGCCGCACCTCGAACAGGAACCACACCAGCCCGCCGATCAGCAGCAGCATCGACAGGATGAAGCTGATCGCCACCGCCTTGCCGAGGCCCAGGTCGAGCAGTTCGGCGATGAACAGCATCGCGACGACGATGCAGTTGGCGACCGCCGACAGCACGACGAGGAACACCGAATTGTTGATGATCCGGATCCGCCGGTCGAGCAGGCGCAGTTCGAACACGTGGCGATCGTGCTCCGGACCGGTCGAGCCGGGATGCAGCTTTTCGAGGTCGCGCGCCCGGTCGACGATCCGCGCGAGGCGGCCGACCATGACGTTCAGGATCGCGCCGATCCCCGCCAGCAGGAACACGGGGGCGATCGCGGTCTGGATCGTCTTGGCGACAGTCGACAGGACAGGTTCGAATTCCACCCGCGCGGTATGCCGTGCGTGCCCGATCGGGACAAGGGCCGCCATTTTGCGCAAAACCCGTCCGTACCGTACGGTCGTAATCGCTACCGGATGGTAAGGGCTTCGTGGCAAGGCAACGCCATGTCCCCGATCGCCCCCGCTTCCCGTGCCCGTGCCCGTGCCCGTGCGCGCACCATCGCCGGCCTGCCCGATGCGATCGACGCCGTGGCCGGCGTGACGGTCGACACGCACCGCTTCCTGCGCCGTCAATGGTTCGCCGCGGCGCTGAACGGTGATGGGGGTACGGCGCGCACCGTGCTGGTCGAACGTGGCGCCGCCGCGACGATCGCGCTGCCGCTGGTGGGGCTGGGACCGGCGGTCCTCGGTCTGGGACAGGTGCCGGGATGCTACTGGCCGTTCCGCAGCGCGCCGGTGGCGGACGGTGCCGATCGCGACGACTTCGCCGCGCTGCTGGCGGGCGCGGGGCGTGCCGTGCGCGGGTTT
This sequence comes from Sphingomonas sp. 2R-10, assembly GCF_030062225.1. Taxonomy (NCBI): domain Bacteria; kingdom Pseudomonadati; phylum Pseudomonadota; class Alphaproteobacteria; order Sphingomonadales; family Sphingomonadaceae; genus Sphingomonas; species Sphingomonas sp. 2R-10. The sequence goes on along the minus strand of NZ_JASCXF010000045.1, from coordinate 10,403 downwards.
CGGCTGGGACCGGTCTATGACGACGATCCGTTGCTGGCCGGCCTGCTGGCGGCGGTCCAGAGCGCAGGCTGGCGCGCGCTGCCGCGCTTCATCGCCGACAGCTATCTGCTCGACATGGCGGCGTTGCGCGCGGAGGGCGACTGGCCGCGCAATTCGACGCTGCGCAAGAACCGGTTCAACGAAAAGCATCTGGCCGCGCAGGGCGTACCGGAATGGTCGTTCGTACAGGGCGGCGGCTGGACCGACACCGTCTTCGACGAACTGGCGGCGATCGAGGCGGCCAGCTGGATCGGCCAGCGAACCGATGGCAGAGACGCCAAGTTCACCGACGCCGGCCATGGCCGCTTCTGGCGCGGGGCGGCACGCGACCCGGTGCTGGCGGGCATGATGTCGGCCGCGCTGCTGCGGATGGACGGCGCGCCCGCCGCCTTCTCGTTCGACCTGAACGCCGGCACGCTGAAATATGCGATCGCGAACAGCTTTGACGCGCGCTTCGCCAGGCATTCCCCGGGCAGGCTGCTCTATTACCGCAACCTCGTCCGTTCGATCGATGACGGGATCGACCGGGTCGACTGGGGCGCGGGTGACAGCGGCTACAAGCGGGTTATCGGCGCGACGCCCGGTCCCGCGATCCGCGACTGGCTGTTCCTGCGGCCCGGCCTGCCTGCGCTGGCCGGTCGCCTGCTCGCCGGGCGCTGGGCGGGCAGCGGGCAGCGGCCGGCGGGCAAGGCAGAAGCGCCGGCGGAATGATTGGCCTTGCCCAACGGCCCCGCGTCCGGCGTAATCCATGGCTGCACCCAACGGACGATTGAGCATGGCCGGCGAGTCGGCGACACCCTCCGACATGGCGACCGAACGCTTCGCGGCCGGATGGCATCCTGCACGCCGCATGGCCGCGTTCCTGGTCGTGTACGGTTTCGTGATCTGGGCGGTCACCGCGCTGACCTTCTGGTCGGCGCCGTTCTTCGGCAATGTCCTGCCGTTCTGGCCGGCGACGCCGATCGCCATCGCGGCGCTGGTGCGATATCCGCGGCGGACCTGGCCGCTGCTGCTGGCGGCAGTGGCGATCGGCATCCTCGCTGCCGTCCCGGTGCTGGCGCCGATCCGTCTGCAGACCGCCACCTATGTCGTGGTCGACGCCATCCAGACGGTGCTGGTGGCCAGCCTGTTGCAGATCGCGCGGCCGGATCCGCGGCTGCTGCGCGGCTATTTCACCGTGGTCGGCATCGGAGTCCTGGGGGCAATGGCGGGCACCGCCTCGTTCGGCATCGTTCGACTGGCGTTGGGCGAGGGCGGCGATCCCAACGCGCTGGTCCGCTGGTTCTCCAGCGGAGCGATGGGCATGATCGTGCTGCTTCCGGCGTTCAAGGCGACGCGCCGTGCCCTGTCGGAAGAGATCGGGCTGCTGTCGCCGGCAATGGTCGTCGTTATCGCGCTGACCGCGCTGGGCACCGGGGCGATCTTCATGTCGGACCGGTATCCGGCGCTGTTCCTGCTGATGCCGTGCGGGGTCTTCGCCGCGCTGCTCTACCGCTTCGCGGGTGCCGCCGCGGCCACGCTGACCGTCAGCGCGATGGCGCTCGTCTGCACGGCGCACGGGATCGGCCCCTTCGCCGCGGTGCTGCTGCACCTGCCCGACCGCATCCTGTTGCTGCAGCTGTTCATCGCGGTCTTCACGCTGACCACCTTCCCGATCGCCGCGCTGCTGTACGAACAGTCGCTGGCGCTGAAGGGCCTGCGCGACAACGAACGCCAGCTGCGGCTGCTGACCGATCATTCGACCGACCTGATCGTGCGGCTTGGCATGGACGGTTTGGGCCGCTACGCATCGCCCGCGGCCGAGCGCCTGCTGGGCTATCGGCCCGAGCAGCTGGTGGGCAAGAGCCCGTTCGAGGCGATCCACCCCGACGACCGCGACCGGGTACGCCGGTGTCTGGAGCAGCTGACACCGGACGGCGACGGGGTCGTCTTCCGGTACCGGATGCGTCACCGCGACGGTCATTACCTGTGGCTCGAAGGCGCGTTCCGGCTGGTGGGCGACGGTGACGACACGCTGGAACTGATCGGATCGATCCGCGATATCGCAACGCGCCGGGATGCGGAGACCGAGGCGATCGTTTCGGCCGATAAGCTGGAGGAGCGGCAGCGGCTGCTCGGGATGGCGGAAACGGCCGCCGGCATCGGCCACTGGCGCCTCAATCTCGGCGACTGGCGGCTGTTCTGGTCGAGCGAGGTCTTCCGCATCCACGGCGTCACCGAAGGGGAGGAGCCGCGGATCGCCGATGCGATCGACTTCTATCATGTCGACGACCGGGCGATGGTCCGCGAACGGCTGGGCGCGGTCATCAACAGCGGCGGTGCGTTCGAATTCGATGCCCGGATCGTCCGCCGCGACGGCACGATGCGCTGGGTCCGGTCGCGCGGCCAGGCCGAACCGGCGCCGGGGGCGGGGATCGTCAGCCTGTTCGGCGTCTTGCAGGACATCACCGAACAGGTCGCCGCGATGACCGACCTGCGCGCCGCGCGCGAGGAAGCGGAACGTGCGCTGGCCGACAAGGCGACCTTCACCGCCACGATCAGCCACGAGATCCGCACGCCGCTGACCTCGATCCTCGCCGCGGCGCAGCTGCTGCGCGACACGCCCGACCGGACCGAGCGGATGCGGCATCTCGATTCGCTGGAAAAGGCGGGACGGACGTTGTCGGATATCGTCGACGACGTACTGACCTTCTCGAAGCTGGAAGGCGGGCACGGCAATCCCGAGGCGATCGCGTTCGAACCCCGGCAGCTGCTGGAAACGGTGATCGGGTTGTTCGCGGTCGACGCCCGCCGCCACGATCTGACACTGGAACTAGACGCGCCGCCGGGGCGGGTGATCGGCGACCCGGCGCGGGTGCAGCGGGTGCTGACCAATCTGGTCGGCAATGCGGTAAAATTTACCCGTGCCGGATCGATCCGCATCTCCGCCGCCCGCGTCGGCGGCGAGCTGTGGCGGTTCGAGGTCGCCGACACCGGGGTCGGCATCCGCAGCGATCGGCTGGACGCCATTTTCGAACCCTTCGTCCAGGCGGATGCGTCGACCACCCGCAGCTATGGCGGCACCGGGCTGGGCCTCAGCATCAGCCGTATGCTGGTCGGATCGATGCGGGGGACGATCCACGTCGCCAGTCGTCCGGGAACGGGATCGAGCTTCTGGTTCGACCTGCCGCTGCCGGCCGCCGCCGTCGTCGATGCGGAAGCGGCGATGCCGGCGTCGGGCGGACCGGATGCCGCCGATCCTTCGCGGCCCGTCCCGGTCGCTACCGTGCTGGTGGCGGAGGACAACGACACCAACCGCTATCTGATCGCCGAGATCGTCCGCCGGCTGGGACATCGGGTCGTGACCGTCGAGAACGGCGCGCGCGCGGTCGAATATGTCACCGCGCCGGCCGGCAACCCGGTCGACCTCGTGCTGATGGACATCCAGATGCCGGTCATGGACGGGATCGCGGCGGCGCGCGCGATCCGGGCGTGGAGCGGGGCGGGGGCCACCGTGCCGATCCATGCGATCACCGCAGACCAGTCGACCGAGACCCGCGCCGAGATCCGCCAGGCCGGGATCGACGGCATCCTTGCCAAGCCGGTGGACATGATCCGGCTGGGCCGGCTGCTGGGCAAGGTTGCCGACGACCTGCCGCCCGCTGCCGCGTCGGCGGTGCCGACGGCCGCGATCGATCCGGAACGCATCCGTTCGCTGACCGACGCACTGGGCGCCGAACAGCGCGATATGTTGTTGCGACTGTTGATCGACGATGCCGAACGGGTGCCGCCGCGGCTGCGGGTGCTGCTGCAACATGGCAATCACAGCCTCGCGCGACGCGAGGCGCATGCGCTGCACGGTGCCGCCGTCAGCATGGGCGCGGCCGATCTGGTCGCGGCGTTGCGCGCGGTAGAGAGCATCCCCGACGGGGCGCAGGCCGATCCCGCCATCATCGATCGGGTCGATCGATCGGCGCAATCGGTGATCGATGCCGCGCGGGCGGCGATGGCGGCGCCGTGAGGCGCGCCGTCCTACGCCTCCGCGTCGAACGCCTGTAGCGCCAGTACCGCCTGGGTCCGGTTGCTGACGCCCAGCTTGCGAAAGATCGCCGAGAGGTGCGATTTCACCGTCGGTTCGGCAAGTTGCAGGTCATAGGCGATCTGTTTGTTCTGATGCCCGTTGACGATCGCGCGCAGCACCCGCAACTGCGCGATCGACAGCGTTCCCATCCGCTCCGCCATGTCGACCCGCCGGTCGTCGGGGGCGCCCCCCCCCAGACCCTCGGGCACCCATGTCCGGCCGGCGAGCAGGGTGCGCAGCGCCTCCATCATCTGGTCGATCGTCGACGATTTCGGAATGAAGCCATGGGCGCCCAGTGCATGCGCCTGCGCCACCACCGCCGGTTCCTCCCGGCCCGACACGATCGCGATCCGCGCCGACGGGCGGATCGCACGCAGCAGCGCCAGTCCGGCAAAGCCCTGCACGTCGGGCAGCATCAGGTCGAGCAGGATCAGGTCGTAGTCCTTCGTCCGGACCAGCGCTTCCGCCTCGGCCAGCGTCGTCGCACTGTCCCTGGTGATCGTCGGATCGGTCGCTTGTGCCGCCATGCCGAGTGCCGTCGCGCACATCGGATGATCGTCGGCGACGAGAATATGCGGCATCAAAGGACCCTCTTTCCGACATGGGCATCGTAGGGATCGTTTACTCCTACTACAAGCGCACCAGGGAATCCTACCAAGTAGTTGGTGAAAATGCGTTAAAGCAGCTTTGCGTAGCGTTGCGGAATATCGCAACGGGTTGCCCGGCAAAGTCCTCCGCGACGACGCGGTCGATCTGCCGCTCGATCCCGCGGGTCAGGTCGGCGGGAACCTCGACCGAGAAGCCGCGCGCGACCAGACCGTCCACTGCCCAGCGGACGCAGTAATCGGCAGCGACCCCGACGACGATCGCATGGCGAACACCGTGGTCCGACAATTCGCCGAAGAACGCGTCGCGCGCCTGCACGGGTGCATCGCCGCGCGGATCACGCAGCGTCAGGTCCGGCTCCGCCCACATGTCGAACACACCCTTTTCCAGCGTGCGGCACGGGATCGCCGGGTCGATCGCCTGCGGATCGAACAGGTTGCGCCAGCCCGGTGTCCCCTTCACGCAATGGATCGGGAACAGCGCGGCCTCGGCGCTTTGCGGATAGGTGTCGGCGAAGTGGGTGTCGAAGGTAAATACCATCGCCGCCGTATCCGTCGCGGTCCGGTCCGCCAGCCACGCGCGGAGCGGTTCGACGAGGTCGGTGGCGCCGGCAACCGGCAGCGCGCCGTCGGGCAGGATGAAGTCGGCTTGGGTGTCGATGACGAGCACGAGATTGGACATGACCTGTCTCCTTCTACCCGCTTTACATATGTGCAATGTAGATATATGTAAAGGGCATGGAACAGGACTTCGACCCGTCCGGTTACGATCCGGGTGCCTATGACCGGCCCTCCGTCGCGGTCGATTGCGTCGCGATCGGCATCGTCGACGGGGAACCGGCGGTGCTGCTGATCCGGCGCGACCAGCCTCCGTTCGCCGGGCACTGGGCCTTGCCCGGCGGGTTCGTGGCGATCGACGAGTCGCTTGAGGCGGCGGCGGTGCGGGTGCTGCGGGACAAGGCGAAGATCGGCGACATGCCGGTGGAACAGGTGCATTGCTTCGGCGCGGTCGATCGCGACCCGCGCATGCGGATCATCGCCATCGCGTATCGCGCGCTGCTGTCGCCGGTACGCACCCGGGCGCTGCGGCTGACCGTCGGCGAATGTCTCGCGCGGATCGGCGCCGACGGCCGGCTGTACCACGACGGACAGCCGATCGCGCTGGCGTTCGATCACGACGTCATCGTGGCGCATACGCTCGCCCGGTTGCGCGATGCGATCGACGATGCCGCCTTCGCGCTGGTTCCCTGTCGTTTCACCCTGCGCGAACTCCAGCAGGTGCACGAGGCGGTGCTGGGCCAGCCGCTCAACAAGCCCGCATTCCGCCGCCGGATGCTCGAACGCGGCGGGCTGCGCGGCACCGGCGATTTCGAAGGCGGACGGGCGTTCCGTCCGGCCGAACTCTATGTCCAGCTTCCGAAGGACTGACCAATGGTGATGACCGATATCGCGACCCGGGTGTGGAACCATGGCTGGCGGCTGGACCCGGTGGTGCGCAGCCTGCTCGACACCGATTTCTACAAGCTGCTGATGGTACAGATGATCCGCGAGGTGCACCCGGACGTCCGCGCGACCTTCGCCGTCATCAACCGCAGCACGTCGGTGCGGCTGGCCGAGGTCATCGACGAGGGCGAATTGCGCGCGCAACTCGACCATGCCCGTACGGTCGCCTTTTCGAAACAGGAACTGATCTGGCTGGCCGGCAACAGCTTCTACGGGGTGAAGCGGATGTTCGCGCCCGGTTTCATCGACTGGCTCGGCGGTTTCCGCCTGCCCGAATACGACCTGTCGATCCGCGACGGCCAGTACGAGTTGCACTTCGACGGCCCGTGGGCCGAAACCTCGCTGTGGGAAATCCCGGCGCTGACCATCCTGAACGAACTGCGCGCCCGCGCGGCGCTGCGCGATCATGGGCGCTTCGCGCTCGACGTGACCTATGCGCGGGCAAAGGCGCGGCTGTGGGACAAGGTCGAGCGGCTGCGCGACCTGCCCGACCTGGTCCTGTCCGACTTCGGCACGCGGCGGCGGCATGGCTTTCTGTGGCAGCGCTGGTGCGTGGAGGCGTTGCAGGAGGGGCTGGGCGATCGCTTCGTCGGTACGTCGAACGTGCTGCTGGCGATGCAGGCCGGGGTCGAGGCGATCGGCACCAACGCGCACGAGCTGCCGATGGTCGAGGCGGCGCTGGCCGAGGACGATGCCGGCATCGCCGCTGCGCCGTACCGCGTGCTGGCGGAATGGCGGCGGCATTATGGCGGCAACCTGCTGATCGCACTGCCCGATGCGTTCGGCACCACCGCGTTCCTGCGCAATGCGCCTGGCTGGCTGGCCGACTGGACCGGCTTCCGCCCCGATAGCATGCCGCCGATCGAGGGGGGCGAGCAGATATTGCGCTGGTGGCAGGAACAGGGCGTCGATCCCCGGTCTAAGCTGCTGATCTTTTCCGACGGGATGGACGTCGACAGCATCCTGGACACCTATCGCCATTTCCACGGTCGGGTCCGGATGAGCTTCGGCTGGGGCACCAACCTGACCAACGATTTCCGTGGCTGCGACCCGCTGGGGGGCGAGGGGCTGGAGCCGATCTCGCTGGTTTGCAAGGTCATCGGCGCAAACGGCCGCCCGGCAGTCAAGCTGTCGGACAATCCGGCCAAGGCGACCGGCAGGCCCGGGGATGTCGCGCGCTACCTGCGCATCTTCGGCGACGGCGGCCGGGTGGCGAGCCCGGTCGCGGTATAGCCGGACGTCAGTTGATCGCGGCCGTCGCCGGGGCGGTCGCCGACCGGTTGTGGCGAAGCGCCTCGGCCAGCCCGACCAGTTCGGCATTCTCGAACGATACCAACGCCCGCGGAACCTGTGCCAGCATCCGGGCGAACTTGGTCGAGCTGCCGAACAACGCCTGTGTCTCGGGCTGGCGAAGATAGGGCAGGATCGCGGTCGCGACCGGCCCGGTCACCAGCAACCCGTCCCATGCTCCCACGGTCAGCACCATATCGCCGGCCTGCGCCCAGAAGGCACGGGCGAGCATTTCGCACGCCGAACGGGCGATCGGATCGGTCGTCGCCGTCCGCGTGACGTCTTCCGGAGTGCGGGCACGGGGGGCGACACCGGCGCGACGTGCCAGCATGGTATAGATGGCGAGCAGGCCACTGGCCGAGATGACTTCCTCGATCGCGACCGGATGCCGGCCGGCGAACATCTCTGCGGCGAGGCCGGCCAGTTCCGGCGTCGGACCGGTAAAGCCGGCATGGCCCGCCTCGGTCGACAGGACGGTGACCGTGCCGTTCGGGCAGCGATGCACGGCGGCCATGCCAAGGCCGGACGTGATGCCGACGATCAGGTAGCATCCCGGTCCGACGATCGGCCATGCGAGGGTTCCGGCAAAGGATTCCCGGACATGACCGCCCGCGACGCACAGCGCCCACGCCTCTGCGGCGAAATCGTTCAGCACCAGCGGTGGTTCGCCCAGCATCGCCTCCAGCCCGGAACGCGACAGGAACCAGTGCGTCCGCGTGATCGAGATCGCGTCGCCGCGCACCAGACCGGGCACGGCGAACGCCGAATGGCGGGGCAGCGCCGGCAGCCCCAGGTCGCGCTGAAACCCGATCAGGGCGGCCGACACGCCCTGGGTCGTTGCCGCGCCGTAGCTGCGGACCGTTTCGGACCGGATCGTTCCATCGGCACCGGTCAGGGCAAAGCAGATCCGCTTGCGCCCGATCGATCCGACGATAGCACTATCGACCATCTGCATTGCCTCCCCCGTTCCCGATGTTTCGGGTAGGCGTTAGCGATAACAGACAGTCGTTGGCAGCGTATTGTTAAATTTCGGCCGGTTTACGGAGCGTCGGCGAATTGTACGCTGCGCACAAACGCCGTGTCGGGCGTGCTACCGCCGCACGTAGCGGAAATACCAGACCTCGTGGCCTTGTCGCCGGGCCTTCCGTTCGTAGCGGGTTTCGGGCCAGTCAGCGGGGCGGGTCAGGAAGTCGGCGGGGGTCCGGGCCTGCCAGTCGAAGTCGCGGCGCTGGTCCATCACCATCATCGCCCAGCGGCAATATGTCGGATCGTCGGTGCCGAGGCGGAATTCGCCGCCGGGGCGCAGCTTGGCCGCGATCAGGTCCATCGGGCCGTGGTTCATCATCCGCCGCTTGGCATGGCGCGCCTTGGGCCATGGATCGGGGTGGAGCAGGTAGACGCGTTCGAGCGTGGCGTCGGGGAAGCGTTCGATCACCTCCAGCGCGTCGCCCATGTGCAGGCGGACATTGGCGAGGTCGCCGTCGCGGATATGGTTCAGCGCGCCGACCACGCCGTTGAGGAACGGTTCGCAGCCGACGAAGCCGTGGCCGGGACGCGCCGTCGCCTGTCCCGCCAGATGCTCGCCCGCGCCGAAGCCGATCTCAACCTCGACCGGGCGGTCGTCGCCGAACAGGACGCGGGAATCGAGCGGGCCGGTGTCGGGGACGGAGACGCGGGGCAACAGTTCCTCGACCAGCGCGGCCTGGCCCTGGCGCAGCTTGTGGCCCTGTCGACGGCCATAGAGGCGGCGGATGGTGGTGGGATCGTTCATCGCGGCGCTCCTACCCGGCGATACGCCCTGGGGACAAGGCGCTTCGGCGGGAGCTTCGGCGGTTGCCGGGGGTTGGATCGGCATGGGCAAGAAAAAGCAGGCGAAACGGACGGCGCGGCACGTGGTCGATGCGGATATCGATGCCGGGCACGGCGTCGCGCGCGAACTGCGGCATCATCCGGTGGTGCGGGTGGCTGGCGCGCTGAGCGAGGTCGCCGACCAGCCGCCGATGGTGGCGATCAACGTCGCGACGATCGCGGTCGCGCTGCTGGCGAAGGACGCGAAGCTGGCGCGGACCGGCGTACGGATGCTGGCGGCACACGGGCTGGCGACGCTGGCGAAGGCGGTCATCAAGCATCGGGTCGACCGGGCGCGGCCGAACCAGTTCAGCGATCGCGACGACCATCGGCCTAAGCCCGGCGATACCGACGAGGGGCCGCAGAACTCGTTTCCCTCCGGCCATACCGCCGGCGCGGTGGCGGTCGCGCGGGCGGTGGCGCGCGAATATCCGGGCATGGCGGTGCCGGCGCAGGTAGCCGCGACCGGCATCGCGGCGATCCAGATTCCGCGTGGGACGCATTTCCCGATCGACGTCGTGGCGGGCGCGGTCATCGGCTGGGCGGCGGAGGCGATCGTCGCGCGGGTGCTGCCGAAACCCACGTAAATCCGCCAAAGGTCACGAAAGTCACACTTGCCACATGTTCGCAGCCGCCGGGTCTTGCGATGGCGAGGGTGTTCGCGATGTCAAAGAGCTTTGGGGGAGCATGGCGGCGCGGCGGTGTGTAGGAAAGTGCTTCCGCCGCGCCATGACTGCTACTTCGTCGCCGCGGCATTGATATCGATCTTGAGCTTCTTGCCCCAGCTGTTCGTCCGGGCGATCATCGGGCGGCCCAGCGCGGCCAGCACGGTATCGGGCGCAGGCAACCCGGTCATTGGGGCGTAGGTGGCGATCGAGCCGGGATCGTAGAACGCGACCGTCCATTGGCGCACGGTCTGCCCCTTCGATTCGCCCGCGTCGCGCGCGATGACGTCGGGGCTGATCCACGCGCCGCGCGCGCTGTCGCTGATCGCCAGCAGGTAGCTGTCGGGCGACGCGTCGCTGCGATAGGCGGCACCGATCCGGGCGGGGGCGGGG
>NZ_JASCXF010000044.1:0-33839 GCF_030062225.1 Sphingomonas sp. 2R-10 | reverse complement strand
CCGATCGATCGCGCCGCCGCGCTGGTGGCGCTGGCGATCGTGGCGACGCCGCTCGCCACGCTGGGCGGTGCGACGCTGCTGACCGCGCGGGTGCGGGACGATGCCGCGGCTCTCAACCGCCGGGCCGCGCCGCGGGCCGCCGATCACGGCACCCGGCAACGCGCCCGTGCGCTGCTCGCCACGGCATGGCGGCAACCGGCGCTCGGCACGACCGTCGAGGCGATCGCCCGCGCCCTGCCGCCCGACGCCGCACTGCTGCGCGCCGAACGCAGCGGCGCGGGCGCGGTGTCGTTCGAACTGCTGGCGCCCGATCCCGATCGCGTGCTCGCCGCGCTGCGTCGCGACCCCGTGCTGGCAGGCCTGCGTGCCACCGCGCAGGCACGCGCCGACGGCGACGGCCGGATGCGCATCACGCTGGAGCAACGTCCATGAATCCGCGGCTGCCGCTGATCGCGCTGGGGGTCGCCGCGCTGCTCGCCATCCCGACCCATGCGGCGCTCGACACCCTCGCCGCCGCCCGTGCCGATCGCGACGCCGCCCGCGTCGAAGCGACCGCGCCCGCCACCTTCATCGCCGACGCCGCCTTCCCCGCCGACGGCGTGGCGGACGCGCGCACCAGGATGACCGCGCGCGTCCGCGCCGATGCCGCGCGCGGCGGCGTGCTGGTCGAAACGCTTGACGCCGACACCACCGCGCCCGCCCCGCTTGCCGTGCTGACGCTGCGCGCGTCGGGGAGTGAAAAGGCGGTGCTGGCCTTTGCCGACGCGCTGGAGCGCGGGCGTCCGACGGTCCGCATGGCGGCGTGGCGGCTGACCGCCGCGCCGGGCGGCGTCCGGCTCGACGCGCGACTGGTGGCACCATGGCGGGGCTGACCTTCAAGGACCACGCGCTGATCGCCGTCGCCGTGCTGGTCGCGCTGGTGGTGCCGCCATGGCTGTTGCGCGCGCCGCCGCACGGCACCACCGCGCCATCCACCCCGCCGCCCCTGACGACACCGTCGGCCCCGCCACCGCTGCGCGCCGCCTTTGCCCGCACGCTGTTCGCCCCGCCCGCCGCCGACGCGCTGCCCGACGACGCGCCGCAACTGCTCGGCGTCGTCGGACGGCTGGGCCGCGATGCCGTCGCGCTGGTCCGCGGCGCGGAGGGCACCCGCACCCTGTCCCCGGGCGACAGCATCGACGGCTGGCAACTGCGCAGCCTCGCGATCGACGCCGCCTATTTCACCCGCGGCAGCCAGAGCGCGCGCGTGCCGATGGCGGGCGGGGAATAGGCGTCACCTACTGATACGTGGTGCGGATGCGGGTCTCGTTGTCCATTGTCCGATCGGACAATGGCGGCAGATAGGCGTCGCGCGTTGCCGACATCGGCAGCACCTTCGGCGTACCGCCCGGTGCCACGGCGACCGCGCCGGCCAGCGACTGCTCCGTCCGGTGATAGAAACCGAACCGCTTGCTCGCACAGCCACCGATCGCGTCGAACATGCCGATCAACGGCATCGCCAGCAGCGATGCCTTCGCCTTGGCCATTGACACCATGACCCGGCATTGTAGCCGCAGGTCACCCAGCCGCCGGTCGTCGATACGCGTCCCGCTCGACAATATGATCGGGCGCAGCGACAGGTCGGATGCCTGTGCAGGCGCAGTCAGGAACCAGCGCCCCTTGGGCACCGGTGCAAAGGCGATGCGGCCGTTCCCATCGATCGTCACCGGAATCTCCCGCCCGGCCGCATCCATCAGTGCCAGTTTCACCCCGTCCGCGCGCACGCGCTTGTTCCCGCGCCATAGCTCGAACTGTAGCACCCCCTGCGGCGACAGTTCGATGCGATCCTCCGCAAACCGGGCCTGTGCCGCGCGCAGGATCTTCGCGTCGACCCGCATCGGCCGATGTCCGGTGACGACGATCTCCGCCCCGCCCGTATCGGAGGCAGGTTCCTGCGCCCCTGCCGACGTCGCGAGAACCATGGCTCCCCAAGCCAGCCACCCCATCCGCATCGCCGAACTCCCAATTGTTTCGTATCCGATATCGACGGTGGATTATGGCGAAAGGATGGTCACATCGCCACGATCCGCGTCGCCAGCCGCTCGGCCTCCGCCGCGTCGTGCGTGACGTACAGGATCGGCAGGCGCAGCGCGTCGCGCAACCGCTCGATCGTCGCCATCACCTCCTCGCGCCGCGCGCGGTCGAGCGACGACAAGGGCTCGTCCATCAACAGGAACCGCGCGCCCGACAACAATGCCCGCCCGATCGCCACCCGCTTCGCCTCGCCGCCCGACAGCGTCGCCGGCCAGCGCTGCAGCAGCGCACCCAGTCCCAGCAGGTCGACGATGTCGTCATAGCCGATCGGCGCGGTCCCCCGCCCCATGCCGTAGCGCAGGTTGGCGGCGACCCGGCGGTGCGGGAACAGCCGCGGCTCCTGGAACACATAGCCGCAGCGGCGATCCGCCACCGCCATGTCGATCCCCGCCGCGGCATCGAACAGCGTGACCCCGCCGACACGGACATGACCGGCCGCCGGGCGCAGCAGTCCGGCGACCATGTTGAGCACGCTTGACTTGCCCACCCCCGACGGGCCGAACAACACGGTCAGCCCGGCATCGCGTCCATCGTCGGGTACCACCGCTCCGACCACCGCCTCGCCCAGCCGCACCGTGACCGCGATATCAAAGGACATGGACGTTCCGCCCGCCGCGCCGCGCCAGCCATTCGGACACGACCAGCGCCGCCAGCGACAGCGCGACCGACATCCCCGCCAGCCGCACGACGCTCGCCTCGCCGCCCGGCACCTGCAACGCGCTGTAGATGGCGAGCGGCAGCGTCGCCGTCTCCCCCGGCACGTTCGAGACGAAGGTGATCGTCGCGCCGAATTCGCCCAGCGCCCGCGCGAAGCCCAGCACCATCCCGGCCAGCACGCCGGGCAGGCTGAGTGGCGCGGTCACGCTCCAGAAGACCCGCGCGCGGCCGGCGCCCAGCGTCCGTGCGGCGCTTTCCAGGCGCCGGTCGACCCCCTCGATCGACAGGCGGATGGCGCGGACCATCAATGGCAGCGCCATCACCGCCGCCGCGATCGCCGCCCCGCTCCAGCGGAACAGCACGCTGACGCCGAACCACGCCTCCAGCCAGCGGCCGATCGGCCCGGCGGGCGCGAACGCCAGCAGCAACAGCCAGCCGGTGACGACCGGCGGCAGCACCAGCGGCAGGTGGACGATCCCGTCGAGCAGCACCCGCCCCGGAAACCGCCCCCGCGCCAGCGCCCATGCCAGTGCATAGGCGATCGGCAGCGCCGCCAGCATCGCCACGCCGCCGATCTTCAACGACAGCAGGACGATCGCCCATTCGGCGCCATCGGGCATCAGCGCGGCGTGAATCCGTATTTGACGAAGATCGCGCGCCCCTTCGGGCTGACGAGGAACCGCCGGAACCGCTCGCCATCGACATTCCGCGACGCCTTCAGCCGCGCGACCGGATAGACGATCGGGGGATGGCTGGCGGCGGGGAAGATGCCGACGACGCGGACCTTCGCCGACGCCTTCGCATCGGTCGCATAGACGATGCCGAGCGGCGCGGCCCCGCGCTCGACCAGCGCCAGCGCGGCGCGGACATTCTCGGCACGCACCACCGACGGCGCCACCGCATCCCATGCACGCAGGCGGGTCAGCGCCGCCTTGCCATAGCGGCCGGCGGGCACCGCATCGGGATCGGCCATCGCCAGCCGTCCGCCGTTGAGCGCCGGCCGCAGGTCCACCCCCGGCCGCAGCGCGACCCGCGCCGTGCCGGCGACCGGCGCGACCAGCACCAGCCGGTTGCCGAGCAGGTTGACCCGGCTGCCCTTCGCCAGCAGCCCGCGCCGGTCGAGATCGTCCATCCATTCGACATCGGCCGACACGAACAGGTCGGCGGGCGCACCCGCCGCCGCCTGCCGCGCCAGTGCCGAACTGGCGGCGAACGACAGGGTCGGGCGCGGATGGCCCTGCTTCGCCCACGCATCGGCGGCGGCGTTCATCGATTCCTGCAGGCTTGCGGCGGCCAGCACGACGGGCGGACGCGGCTGCGCGGTCGCGGGCACCGCGAGCAGCATCGTCGCCAACAGCAACATCATGCGCCGGATCATCACGTTCCCCATTCCTCTGCCGGCGTACCGCCTGCGACCGCGCCATGGCGGCACGATCGGCGACGGTCAACGGTGCGACAGTCAGTCGCGACCGGTCACCTGCCCTACGGCATCGCGGCCGAACCGGGCGATCATCTCGCCGACTTCGCGCGCCTGCGTCATCGAACGGGCGCCCTGGTCGCGCAGGTAATCGGACTGGATGCGCATCACCTCGCTCAGGTCGCTCGCCTGCGCCGCGGCACGCATCGCCCGGAACGCTTCCTGCGTATTGGCTTCCGCCTGCGACAGGATGGTCAGACCCAGCTGCGATCCGTTTTCGGTCATCGCGCTGCCGGCGGCACGCATCCGCTCGGTCGCTTCGGCGGCAGGGTTGGTGGTATCGGCCATCATGCGCTCCTGTTGCACTTGAAACTCCCCGTACCGGGGACTCTCCGGATGCTGGATAGTTCCCCCTCGATCGACCGGCGAATCACGCGATCGCCCCCCGGAAACCCCGTGACGATCCGTAGCAGGCCTCGATTCTGACATTTTCCTGACTGTTGCGAAATTTATTTTCGCTTCATCGCGGCGCAACAACCGGTCATCGCAGGTGCGAAAAGGGACGCCGCATCAGTGGCATTACGATATGTTCTTCAACGGATCGCTCTTTTTGCAATGCAGCAGATTTGCCGTGCCTCGCCAGGGCTCGCTCGCTTTTCCGCGATTTTCCAACGTTTTTCGTGGCGTCGCATATTTGCAATCGTCGCTTTTTGGGACAATCTTCTGTCGGACAAGAACAGGAAGGTGAGAGGATGCACAGCAAATATTCGGGTCGTACCACCATGGCCACCCTCGCCGGCATGACCGCGCTGGGCTGGGCCGGCGTCGCGTTGACGGTGCAGATGGTACTGCGCATCCTCGGCTGACACAGGTCGGCATGGAATCCGGAAAGGGCCGGCGCCGTCATGGCGCCGGCCCTTTTCATTCGGGCGGTCGTCCGAAAACGCGCGGGTCCCGACGATCTCTCAGTTATCGTCGCCCATGCGCAACGCGGCGATGAACGCTTCCTGCGGGATGCTGACCGACCCGTATTCGCGCATCTTCGCCTTGCCCTTCTTCTGCTTGTCGAGCAGCTTGCGCTTGCGGCTGGCGTCCCCGCCATAGCATTTCGCGGTCACATCCTTGCGCATCGCGCTGATCGTCTCGCGCGCGATCACCTTGCCGCCGATCGCCGCCTGGATCGGGATCTTGAACAGGTGGCGCGGGATCAGTTCCTTCAACCGCTCGACCATGC
Organism: Sphingomonas sp. 2R-10; assembly: GCF_030062225.1. Classification (NCBI taxonomy): domain Bacteria; kingdom Pseudomonadati; phylum Pseudomonadota; class Alphaproteobacteria; order Sphingomonadales; family Sphingomonadaceae; genus Sphingomonas; species Sphingomonas sp. 2R-10. The sequence goes on along the minus strand of NZ_JASCXF010000044.1, from coordinate 28,458 downwards.
CGCGCCCACGCACCTCGGCGGTGCCGCGGTGGACGATCATCGACAGCGCATCGACCGGCTCCTCGTTGACGAGGATGCTCATCTTGACCAGATCGCCCTCGCGATAGCCGATCTGCTCGTAATCGAAGCTGGCATAGCCCTTCGACAGCGACTTCAACCGGTCGTAGAAATCGAACACCACTTCGTTGAGCGGCAGTTCGTAGGTCGCCTGCGCCCGCCCGCTGACATAGGTCAGGTTCAACTGGATGCCGCGCCGGTCCTGACACAGCTTCAGGATACCGCCCAGATATTCGTCGGGAACATAGATCGTCGCCTTGATCCACGGCTCGCTGATCGTCTTGATCTTGTTGACGTCGGGCATGTCGGCCGGGTTGTGCAGGTCGATCTCGGTCACGCCCGCCGGATCGGGATGGGTCAGCTCGATCTGGTACACCACCGACGGCGCGGTGGTGATGAGGTCGAGGTCGTATTCGCGCGTCAGCCGCTCCTGAATGATCTCCAGGTGCAGCAGTCCCAGGAACCCGCAGCGGAAGCCGAAGCCCAGCGCCGCCGAGCTTTCCATCTCGAACGTGAAGCTGGCGTCGTTGAGGCGCAGCTTGCTGATCGATTCCCGCAGCTTGTCGAAATCGGCGGCATCGACCGGGAACAGGCCGCAGAACACCACCGACTGCACTTCCTTGAACCCCGGCAGCGGCTCGGCGGTCGGGCGCCGCGCGTCGGTGATCGTGTCGCCGACCATCGTCTGCGCCACTTCCTTGATCTGCGCGGTGATGAAGCCGATCTCGCCCGGACCCAGGTCGGGAAGCTGCTCGATCTTCGGCCGGAACGCCCCGACCCGGTCGACGAGGTGCGTCGTGTCGGCGTTCATGAACTTGATCTGCTGGCCCTTGCGGATCGACCCGTCGATCACGCGGATCAGGATGACCACGCCCAGATACGGGTCGTACCAGCTGTCGACCAGCATCGCCTTCAGCGGCGCGGCCGCATCGCCCTTGGGCGGCGGAATCTGCTCGACGATCGCGTCGAGGATCTCGTCGATGCCGATCCCCGCCTTGGCCGACGCCAGCACCGCGCGCGACGTGTCCAGCCCGATCAGGTCCTCGATCTCGGCCTTCACCTTTTCCGGCTCGGCGGCGGGCAGGTCGATCTTGTTGATGACCGGAATGATCTCGTGATCGTGCTCGATCGACTGGTAGACATTGGCCAGCGTCTGCGCCTCGACGCCCTGCGCCGCATCGACCACCAGCAGCGCGCCCTCGCACGCCGCGAGGCTGCGCGACACTTCGTAGGCGAAATCGACATGCCCCGGCGTGTCCATCAGGTTCAGGACATGGCCCTTCCATTCCAGACGCACGGTCTGCGCCTTGATGGTGATGCCGCGTTCCTTCTCGATGTCCATGTTGTCGAGCACCTGCGCCGACATCTCGCGCTCGGCGAGGCCGCCGGTACGCTGGATCAGCCGGTCGGCAAGCGTCGACTTGCCATGGTCGATATGGGCGATGATCGAGAAGTTGCGCAGTTTGTCGAGCGGAGTGGCCACGGTCACACAATCGAAAAGAGGTGGGGTCGCCCGGCCCCTAGCAGCTTCCCCGCCAAAGCCAAACAGTCGCCCGCGCGAATCCCGCTTGCGGACCCCGTGACCGCCCGCTATAGGCGCGCCTCCAAGCAACGGCCGGGCGGCGAAGACGCCCCGCCGATACTCCGTCGGGGAGTAGCTCAGCCTGGTAGAGCACTGCCTTCGGGAGGCAGGGGCCGGAGGTTCGAATCCTCTCTCCCCGACCATGGGTCCGCCGCGCGGGCGGCCCGGATCGCCGATATGATCGGCACGACCCCATCAAATCCTTGCGGCTTTCCGGCGTTTTGTCGTCACGCATGGCCGTTCATCGTCGGACGGATCGCGGCAGCGATATCTGCCGTATGCCGCAGCCACTTCGGCCCGATCCATCAGGGCATCGCTGTGGCTGCCGTTGTTGCTCGCGCGCTGCCGGCATCGTTCGCCATCGGTCTTGCTGCCGGAATAGCGACGAACCGGATCGGCTCGACCACCGCGCGCAAGCCCGGCAGCGCAAGACCTCTGCAAAAGTCTCGATTCCTCGCCTTCTCCCGTACCCCCGCGCAGGCGGGAGTCCAGGGTCACGAGCGCAAGCCGTTGTTATGCTTGGCTCTGCCCCCCCGCCCGCACAGGGGGTACGGTGCACTTTATGGATGGGTTCGAGACTTTTACAGAGGTCTCGCAACGCCCGGGTCGTGGACCTCGCCTGCACCCGCCGGTCGCAATGCCTATTGTGCAGCGCAGCATGAACGCCATATCGTGACGATCGAGGCGCTGGTTCGACCGCGTCGCTCCTTTGCCCAAGGTACCGCCCATGCCGCCGATTTCCGAAACGATCCAGCAATTCCAGCGCCTGCGACAACGACATGCGGCGCCGGCCGTGGCTGACCGGCTGCACGACCTGACCGGCTTCGCCCCCGATCCCGGCAATCTGCGTGCGCGATTGTACGTCCCCGCCACGCTGCGTCCCGGCGCCGCGCTGGTGGTGGCGCTGCACGGCTGTACGCAGGACGCCGCCGGTTACGACCACGGCACCGGCTGGTCGACGCTCGCCGACCGCGAAGGCTTTGCCGTGCTGTTCCCCGAACAGCGTCGCGCCAACAACGCGAACCTGTGCTTCAACTGGTTCGAGGATGCCGATATCGCCCGGATCGGTGGCGAGGCCGAATCGATCGTCGCGATGATCGACGCGGTCGTGGCGCAGCATGCGATCGATCCCGCGCGGGTGTTCGTCACCGGGTTGTCGGCGGGCGGCGCGATGACCGCGGTGCTGCTGGCGACCTGGCCCGAACGCTTCGCCGCCGGCGCGATCATCGGCGGCCTGCCCTATGGCACCGCGATCGGCGTCCGTGCCGCGCTGGAGCGGATGCGCGGCCAGCCCGCCGCCGCGCCGCGCGCCATCGCCCCGGCCGCGGCCATGCCGCGCATCGCGATCTGGCACGGCACCGCCGACCCGACCGTCGTCGTCGCCAACAGCGACGCGCTGGTCGACCAGTGGCGTACCGTCCATGCGCTTCCGACCGAACCGACCGAACGCACCGGTGCCGCCAACTGGTCGCGCCGCGCGTGGCAGGACGCCGCGGGCAGGACGCTGGTCGAGGAATGGCGCATCGCCGGCATGGGCCACGGCGTTCCGATCGACAGCCATGGGGGGATCGGTGCCGCCGGGCCGTTCATGCTCGACGTCGGCCTGTCGAGCACGCTGGAGATCGCGCGCGGCTGGGGCCTGACCGGCACGGCGGCACCGGCGGTCGACGCGAACCCCCGCCTCGAACGCATCACCCCGGCCGCGAGCGCGCGCCCGGCCGCGCCGACGCCCGCCAGCGGCGTACAGGCCACCATCGAAAAGGCGCTGCGCTCGGCCGGCCTGCTGCGCTGACCGCTTGCCGCCGCACCGGCGGCGCGGCACAGTCCGCCGGTGCTCGTCCGCCCGCCCCGCCCCCGCTCGCGCGCGTCGCGCATCGCCGCCGACGATGCCGGACGCCGCGGCGAGCGGATCGCCGGCTGGTGGCTGCGGCTGAAGGGCTGGCGCATCCTCGCCCGCCGCGTGCGGACCAGGGCGGGCGAGGTCGACCTGATCGCGCGCCGGGCGAACCTCGTCGCCTTCGTCGAGGTGAAGACCCGCGCGACCGCGACCGATCTCGACCACGCGATCGACGAACGCCGCCTCGCCCGCGTGGCGGCGGCGGCGGAAATCCTCAGCGCCACCTATGCCGAGGGCTGCGACGTCCGCATCGACGTCATCCTCCTCGCCCCCAGCACGCCCCCGCGCCATATCGAGAATGCGTGGATCGGCTATTGAGCGATGTCGCGGCGGCTATCGCCAAGTAGCGGACATGCCGAAAACGTGTCAGATGACCCTCATGAAAGGCACCCCGGAGCAGATCGCATCAGACTGGATCGCCTACACGCGGCTTGACCCAAACAAAGCGCCGGAGAATGTCCATGAGCGTGGCTGGGTCATATATGACGCCTCTTATGATCAGCCAGTACTAGCTTGGAAGGCCATCAAGGCTGTTGTCAGCCGCTACTCCGAAGGCGAGCTATTTGCCGGAATACGAAACGGAAGCGAAGCGCATCCTTGCCAACACAGCCGCAGGGCCTCTTGAGAACCTTCTTGCCGAACACGGTATCGACTTCATCGAGAGCGTCGAGGTTGAAGCACGGCAGGACCGCCGTATGTTGTGGACTGTCGGATGTGTTTGGCGGAACAGCATGTCCGAAGATGTTTGGATACGAGTGCAGCGAGCGGCCAGTAACATTCCTCGATAGCGTTACGGCAGCTTCCCACCCTATTCAGCCATTCCCGCTTTCCTACAGCCGCCAGACCTGCGAGCATCATCGCTGGCCGTCCTCCGGCGACGCTCTTTGACACTGCCATATCGCCCCTGACGCCAACCGCGCACAAAACGCGGCGAGTGTGACCTTTGTGACCTTTGGCGCTCGCCTACCCGCCGAACCCCGGCACTTCCGGCGGAATCGCGGCATTGCGCCATCGTTCCACCGGCACCGTCACCGCGCCGCCCTCGCGCTCCACCCGCTGGATCAACGTCGCGCCCTGCTGCACCGTGCCGCCGATCGTCGCACGGGTGCGGACCCAGTAATGGTCCGACTTGAACCGCGTGCCGCCGGGCGCGGTCACGTCCTCGCGCGCCAGATCGTCCTTCGACAGATAGCCCTGCCGGTTGCGCGCCGCGATCAGGCGCGCGGCCTTTTCCGGTTCGAACAGCACCGCCATCAATTCGGGCGTCGCCGCGTTCAGGTTGATCGCGGTATCGCCCGGCAGCGCGGTCACCATCCGCGCCAGCAACTGCGCCTGTTCGGGTGGCAGGAACACCGCCAGCGGCCGCAGGTCCTGCACCGGTCCGCGCTCGCGGATCAGCGCCATCGCCGCCACCGCCTTCTCCTCCCCGATCCCCGCCGCCGCCGCGATGCGCAGGAACAGCAGCTGCGGGATCGGGTCCAGCTCGCGCCGCACCGAATTGACGTTGAAGCGCCCCTCGGCATCGGCGATGGCCAGGTCGAAGCGGCCGCCGTCGATCGCGATGCCGTTCTCGCTGATCGCGCCCCATGGCTCGCCGGGATAGTCGGCCTCGGGCGCCACCCGCGCATCGCGTTGCAGCGCCGACAATGCCGACAGCTCGCCGCCGCGCACGATCGCCAGCGCGCGCGACGCCTCGCGCGAGCGGATCGACCGGTCGAGCGCCACCTCCTCGCGGTTTATCATCAGCAGGACCAGCCCGCTGGCGATCGCCACGAACATCAGCACGTTGACCAGGATCATGCCCTGTTCGCGCGTCGGCACGTCGCGGTTCATGTCGTCTTCGCCGGTATCGGCAGCGTGACGATGCGGCGCAGATTGCCGCCGCCTGCGCCGCCGACGTGCAACTCGACCACCACCGCGCGCGGCCAGTCGAGCGCGCGGTCGGGTGCCGGCGGCCAGCTGTCGCGCCAGCCACCGTCGAAATAGCGCCAGCGCGCCGCGCTCACCTGGTCGAGCACCAGCTGCGCCCGGCCATCGACCACCCGCTGCAACTGCCCGTCGGCGACGCGATATCCGACGCCGATCGGCGGCCCGCCCAGCCCCGGCGCGGCCCGCCGGAACCTCAGCCCCGCCGCGTCACCGCCCATCGGCCCCGGTGCGATCTGGTCGAGATCGCTCGACACCACCACCATCGCGCGTTGCAGGTCGGCGACCCGGTCGAGCCGCGCCTCGGTCCGCCCGTCCACCCCGATCACGCTGTCGACCAGCGCGAGGCCCGCCACCGCGATCAGCGCGAACAGCCCCAGCGAGATCATCAGTTCGAGCAGGGTGAACCCGCCCTCGCCGGGCGAACGCGGCGTCATGCCCCGCGGCTCTCCGCCACCTTGTCGTACACGCCGTTGGTGGGGACGAGGATCGCGAAGTCGCGCGCACAGCTGCCGTCCGAACGGAAGCGCACCGGCCCGGTCACGCCGTCGAACCCGGCCTCGCGCAGCACGCCCTCGCGCGTCATCTGGTCCGCCTCGCGCAGCGTCCGGGCGATCAGCGCCGCATCGTTGCCCAGCGCCGCGATCGCCCCCGGCCGCCCGCCGTTGCGCGCGGCATAGGCGGTGGCGAAGGTCGCGAACTTCGTGGGGTCCGGGCTGGCGATCCACGCCCCCTCCAGCGCGGCCAGCGCCTCGGGCCGGTAATCCAGCGCCTGCATCGTTGCCAGTAGTTGCATGCCCCGGGTCTTCAGCACCGGCGCCAGCGCCACCGCCGACCCGGGCACGAACGCCGCATCGCCCTCGACCCCCGGCGGCAGCGTCGCCCCCGTCACCGGCACGATGGTCATCCCCAGATCACCCTCCGCCGCGCGCGCCGCCGCGACCGATGCCTGCGACCATGGCGTGCCGTCGTCGACCGCCACCACCCGGCGCACCCCGCGCGAACGGGCATAGCCGAGGATCGCCGCCGTCGCCTGTGCCGGGGTGATGCCGAACACGAACGCCCCGCCGCCGCGCGCCGCGGCATCGTTGGTCAGCGCGACGACCGGCACCTGCGCGCCCACCGCCGCGGCTACCGCCCGCGTCTCGGCGGCCGACAAGGGCCCCAGCACCAGCCCGGCGCCCCGCTTGACCGCCGCCCGCGCCGCATTCGCCGCGCCCGCCGGAGTGCCGCCGGTGTCGAGCACGCTCAGCGCCGCCGCATCGGTTTCGGCAAGCATCGCCGCATTGCGTATGCTAATGCCCAGCGCGGAACGGTCTCCGCTCAGCGGAACCAGCAACGCGGCCGGGCGCTTGCCCCGCTTGGCAGCCATCAGGGGGGACGCGGCCGATGCCACCGACGACAGCAGCACCGCATCGCGCAGCAGTCCAAGCGTCGAGCGCCGCGATTGCATTGTCGAGTCCTTCGAGGTTGCTGGCACGCCGGCGTAGTATCCGCTTCGCCGCGCTCGGCATAGCCTCGTTCGCGGTCGCGATCGTCGCGACGCTGCCCGCCAGCCTGATCGCGGGCAATACCGACTGGCGCAGCGGCGTCGGCGGCACGGTGTGGAACGGCGAGGTCGGCATCGCCGGGGGCAGCCGCCTCGAATGGCATTTCGCGCCGTTGCGCAGCCTGACGAGCCTCGGCTTCGCGGTCGACTGGACCGCGACCGGCGCCGATACCGATCTGGGCGGACAGGCGCTGATCCGCCCCGGCGGCGTGCGGCTCGACCGGGTGAGCGGTTCGGCCGACGCCTCGCTGCTGGCGGCGCTGCAACCCAACCTGCCCTTCGCGTGCGATTCGACGTGGCAGGTCGACCTGCCCGTCCTGTCGACGATCGCCGGGTCGGCGATGGCCGACGGCCGCATCGCGATCGATCCCGGCAACTGTGTGACGAAACCGGGCAACGTCGCCACACCGACCCCGGCGATGCTGCTGACCGCCGAGCATATCGGCACCCGGACCCGCGTCCGCCTGGCCCCCGAAGGGCAGCGCCGCCGCACGCTGATGGACGCCACGATCGAGGAGGACGGGACCCTGCGCTTCGCCATGACCGGCGACGGCGCGGCGGTGCTGCCCTTCACCGGCCTGCCCGCGGGTGCGAGCGTCCAGGGCAGTTTTTAACCGCCCCCCTCCGCGACGTCATCCCAGCGAAGGCTGGGATCTCCCGGTGATAGCACGGGACGAGCGCCGCTTGAGGCCCCAGCCTTCGCTGGGGCGACGTTTCGGGCACAAGGTACCGTTACCACCCCCGTCAGGACTTGGCGGGACTGCCGCCACGCGATAGCTCTCGTCCATGAGCACCAACCCATCCGCCACGCCCGACCGCGCCGCCCGCCTGAAGGCGATCATCGGCGGGTCCACCGGCAATCTGGTCGAATGGTTCGACTGGTATGTCTACGCCGCCTTCTCGCTGTATTTCGCGCCGCATTTCTTTCCCAGCGACGATCGCACCGCGCAGTTGCTCGGCACGGCGGCGGTGTTCGCGGTCGGCTTCGTCATGCGGCCGATCGGCGCGTGGGTCATGGGCATCTATGCCGACCGCCACGGGCGCAAGGCGGGGCTGTCGATCTCGGTCACGCTGATGTGCGCCGGATCGCTGATGATCGCGCTGACCCCGGGGTTCGAGACGATCGGCGTCGCCGCGCCGATCCTGCTGGTGGTCGCGCGATTGATGCAGGGGCTATCGGTCGGCGGCGAATATGGTGCCAGCGCAACCTATCTGTCGGAAATGGCGGGCAAGGACCGGCGCGGGTTCTTCTCCTCGTTCCAGTACGTCACGCTGATCTCGGGACAGCTGCTCGCGATCCTCGTCCTCCTCGTCCTGCAATCGACGATGAGCGAGGGAGCACTCGACGCCTGGGGCTGGCGCATCCCGTTCGCGATCGGCGCGGTGCTGGCGGTGGTCGTGTTCTGGATTCGCCGCGGCCTCGCCGAAAGCCACAGCTTCACCAATGCGAAGGCGGCGGGCGCGCCAAAATCGGGCTTCATCGAACTGGTGACGAAGCATCCGAAGGAAACCGCGGTCGTCATGCTGCTGACCGCGGGCGGTACGCTCGCCTTCTACGCCTATTCGATCTATATGCAGAAGTTCCTCGTCAACACCTCGGGCTTCAGCCGCGAAGTGGCGAGCCAGATCAACGGCGTCACGCTGTTCGTCTTCATGCTGCTGCAACCGGTGGCAGGCGCGCTCAGCGACCGGATCGGGCGCAAGCCGCTGATGATCGCGTTCGGGCTGGCGGGCGTGCTGTTCACCTACCCGATCTTTTCCACGCTGGAATCGACCCGCGATCCGGTGACCGCCGGGTTGCTGGTGATGGGCGCGCTCATCATCGTCACCGGCTACACCTCGATCAACGCGGTGGTGAAGGCCGAACTGTTCCCGGCGCACATCCGCGCGCTGGGCGTGGCGTTGCCCTACGCGCTGGCCAACACCATCTTCGGCGGCACGGCGGAGTTCGTCGCGCTGAAGTTCAAGGATACCGGCTTCGAACGCGGCTTCTACTGGTATGTCACCGCGATGATCGGCGTCTCGCTGATCGTTTACCTGCGCATGCGCGACACGCGGGCCAACAGCCAGATTCTGGAGGACTGAGGGGCTTCTCTCCCGCTCATCAATCCGTTTGGTTCGAGTAGCGATCGAGCGAAGTCGAGAGCGCGTATCGAGAACGTGGTTCCGCTGGACAGGTGTTCTCGACTGGCGCTTCTCGACAAGCTCGAAGCTGCTCGAACCGAACGGTCCGAAAGGGGACGCGCTACTCCCAATCCTCCGGCGGCACCTCGTCCGGCCAGAACTCCGGCTCCGGGTCGGCCTCCGCCTCCACCGCCTGCGGCAACACCGGCACCGCGCCGTCGAACGCCACCCGGATCGCCGCGCCCATCGGCGTCGCCTGCTGGAACACCGCCGCCACCTCGCGTCCGCCCCGCAGCATCGCGCCGATCCACGCCGCCCGGTCGGCGGTCAGATAGCCGATCTGCACCCCGCGGACGCTGACCACCATCACCGCATGCGGATCGACCGGATTGCGCGGTTCGGGCACCAGCGCCACCGCCTCGCCGGGCAGGCACAGCAGGATTTCGAACCGCCGGTTGCCGCGCCCGCGATTGGGATGATCGGCACCGACGACGTGCAGGCTGAGTTCACGCAAGCCCCGCCTCCCGCGCGAACCGCTGCGTCAGGCTGCGAAAGGTGATCGACCACCGCGTCGCCGCCATCGGCGCGATGCCATGTTCCCAGTCCCATCGCGCCTCGCCGCACAGGTGATAGGCATCGCCCGCCGCCAGCGGCAGCGCGAACCGCGCGAACCCGTCCGCCGTCCGCCGCCGGAACCGCAGCACCGCCGGCGCACCGATCGAGATGCCCACGACATGCTCGAACACCGGGCGGTCGCGATGCCAGCCGATGCCGGCACCGGGATCGTAGCGGGTCAGCAGCGCCTGCACGAGCGCCTGCGCCGGCACACCGGAAAAATCCGCCGCCGCCCTCCGCACGTCCCGCAGCCAGTCGGGCATCGGTTCGGCCATGCCCACCTGCCCGCGTTCGAAATCATAATGCCAGCCATAGGACGCGGTCAGCCGCAGCCCGGTCCATTGCTGGAAGCGAAAGGGGGTGAGCGGCGCGCCATCGATCGACGCGGCGATGGCCGACAGGCGATCCTGCCCCACCACGCCCGCGCGGTGCGACAGCCCGGGCAGTCCGGGTTCGGGGGCGAAGAGGTCGAGTTGCGGCATTCGGCGCGGCTTTCGGTTCGGCTCAAGGCGTGAGGCGGGAGCGACGCAATCGCATCGTCACCAACGAACGACGCCGCGGCAGCGGTCGCCCGCAGGGCGATGACGATGGTGCAAGCCGGTCGAAATCCGCGCGCATGGAACGCAACATGGGTCGGCGGCGTCTGTCCATCAACAAGGGGCGACGGATACGATCGCCCGCAAACGGGGACAACGTCATGCCACAGCATAGCGCGGGCATTCTGCTCTATCGTCGCACGCCAGAGCCTTCGGTGCTGCTCGTCCATCCCGGCGGCCCCTACTGGGCGCGGCGACAGGTCGGTGCGTGGCAGATTCCGAAAGGCCAGATCGAACCCGACGAAGCGGTCGAGGACGCCGCGCGGCGCGAAGTCGCCGAGGAACTGGGCGTCGCGGTGGTCGCCCCGCTCGCGCCGCTGGGCACGGTGCGACAGGCCGGCGGCAAGTCGGTCTCGGCCTTCGCCGCCGAACAGGATGTCGATACGCAGGCGATCACCAGCATGACGTTCGAGCTAGAATGGCCCCCGCGCAGCGGCCGCCGCCGCGCCTTTCCCGAAGTCGACGCCGCGCGCTGGATGCCGGTCGCCGAGGCGCGCACGATGATGCTGAAGAGCCAGCTGCCGCTGCTCGACCGGATCGAACCCTTGCTGGCCTAAGCGGGTTTCCCCCACGCCGGTTGGTCCGGACTTGTCGGGAATGGGGGGAAGGAAGGGCTGCCATACCCTCTCGTCATTCCCGCAAAGGCGGGGATCCATAGACGCCGACGGTTCGGCTGGATTCGCGACGGCAGCATCTATGGCCTCCCGCCTGCGCGGGAGTGACGCATAATGGTAGCCCGACCAATACCGTCATCCCGGCGAAGGACGGGATCCATGGACACGCTCGGCTGCGCTGCCATCGAAAACACCGGGCACAAGGAACTCCGGCCTTCGCCGGAATGACGAAAGGCCGGGTATCGCAAAGGGGACGGCCGCAATCGTCCCCTCCGCCAGCCCTACAGCACCCCGACCGTCACCGTCTCCGCCGCCGCCCGCGTCAACCCGTTGCGCAACGGCAGCGTGAACGGCGCGGCGGCAATCTCGAACACGTCGCCCTCCTGCGTCCGCACCCCGTCGGAGAACGACAGCGTCGCCGTACCGAAGAAATGGACATGGATGTCCCCCGGCCGGCGGAACAGCGCATATTTGAAGTGGTGGTGTTCGAGGTTCGACAGGCTGTGCGACATGTTCGCCTCGCCCGACAGGAACGGCTTTTCCCAGATCGTTTCGCCATCCCGCATGATCCGGCTCGTCCCCTCGATATGCTCGGGCGGGGTGCCGACCAGCAGTTCGGGGCCGAGCGACGCCTGGCGCAGCTTGCTGTGCGCCAGCCACAGGTAATTGTGGCGTTCGGTCACATGGTCCGAGAACTCGTTGGCGAGGCACAGGCCGATGCGATGCGGCGTGCCGTCGGGTCCGATCAGGTAGATGCCGGCCAGCTCGGGCTCCTCGCCGCCGTCCTGCGCGAAATGCGGCATGGCGAAATCGCCACCCGGCGCCACCAGCTGCGACCCGTCGCCCTTGTAGAACCATTCGGGCTGCTGCCCGACCGCGCCCGCCGCCGGCTTGCCGCCCTCGACCCCTTCGAGGAACATGCGCATCGAATCGGTCTGCGTCGCCGCTTCCGCCGCGGCGCGGTGCATCTTGTCGCGCCCCTCGGCAGAGCCGAGATGGGTGAGGCCGGTGCCGGTCATCACCAGATGCGCCGGATCATCATGGTCGATCGGCGATCCGATCGCGCCGTCGGCGAACAGTGCCGACAGGTCGACCGCCTCGCCCCGCCCCGCGGCGGCGACGGCGTCGGCGATGGTCTGCCCCGCCCCGACAGCGCGCAGGGCAAGCGCACGGACGCTGTCCACGCCGGGGACGAGATACGCGCCATCGTGGGTCGCGGCGATGACGGCGCGCGACGGGGCGACGCGCTGCAACAGGCGAAGGGTCATGCGAAATTCCTTATGCAAAGACGTCGGGATCGGCGGGCGCATCGGCGATCGGGTTCGTCACCTTCGATCCCCACAATGCGTAGAAGAGGATGTAGAGTTCGCACGCGGCGGTCAGCAGGAACGACCATTGCAGGCCACAGGCATCGGCCAGCACGCCCTGCACCGCGACCAGCGCGCCACCGGCGATCGCCATGATGAGCAGCCCCGATCCTTCCTCGGTCAGCGGCCCCAGCCCCTTGATCCCCAGCGTGAAGATCGTCGGGAACATGATCGAATGGAACAGCCCGACGGAGATCAGCGCCCACATCGCGGCCTGCCCGCTGGCGAAGGTCGCGATCACCATCACGACGAACGCGCCGATGCTGGCGATGGCCAGCGCGATGCCGGCGTCCATCTTCTGCATTGCGAACGCACCGACCAGTCGCCCGACCATCATCCCGCCCCATAGCAGGAACAGATAGTTCGACGCCTGCTGATGCGTCAGGTTGCCGATGTCGGGCTGCGACACGAAATTGATGAAGAGGTTGCCGACACCGATCTCGGCTATCAGGTAGATGAAGATCGCGGGAATGCCGAGCACGAGGTTGCGGTGCGACCACAGCGACTGGCCCCGGCGTTCCTCCCTGCCCGACCGCCGCGTCGCGACGCCCATCGCCGGCAGCGGGAAGCGCGCGATGACGATCGCCAGTACCGCCAGCACCGCGGCGACGATCAGATAGGGCAGCACCACCGACTGCGCATCGGCCAGCCGCTCGGCCGGGGTCAGCGTCGCGCCCGCCACTGCCGTGCCCGACGTCGTGCGCCCGAGTATCAGATAGCCGCCGAACAGCGGCGCGAGGGTCGCACCGGCCGAATTGAACGCCTGCACCAGGTTCAGGCGCGACGATGCCGTTTCCGGGCTGCCGACGACCGCGACATACGGATTGGCCGCGACCTGCAACAGCGTGATGCCGCTGGCGATCACGAACAGCGCGAACAGCGTGACGCCGTAGGACGGCAGCCGGGCCGCCGGAACCATCAGCAATGCACCGCCGGCCATCAGCGCCAGCCCGATCACCATCGCCCGCTGGTACCCGACCCGTTCGATCAGCTTGGCCGACGGGATCGACGCAAAGAAATAGGCGATGAACCACACGCTCTCGATCAGCGTCGTCTGGAAATAGCTCAGCTCGAACACGCTGCGCAGGTGGGGCAGCAGCGTTCCGTTGATGACGGTGATGAACCCCCACATGAAGAACAGGCTGGCGAGCAGCGTCAGTGCCGAGGTGTAGCTCGCTCCGGCGGGGGCGGGGGCGGTCGCGCCGCCCGGGCGCACGGAAAGGGGGGCCGGCATCCTGTTCGTCTCCCATATGGCATGGCATCGCGGGACGGTTTGTTCCGTCCCATCGCTTGCCCAAGTCTGTTTTGTCTGACTATATACGGCAACGCACGACGTCAACGGCGGTCGGCGGCGGTGGGCAGGACGGACGACGGTTCGTTGCACGGCCCGTTCGACCGGCCCCGATGGCGGCGTGCGTGTCACCTTGCTGGACCGGAATCCCGATGACTGACATGCCCGCCCTGCGCAGCCGCGCCTGGTTCGACAATCCCGACAATATCGACATGACGGCGCTGTATATCGAGCGCTATCTGAACTTCGGCCTCAGCCAGGAAGAGCTGCAATCGGGCAAGCCGATCATCGGCATCGCCCAGACCGGCAGCGACCTGTCGCCCTGCAACCGCCACCACCTCGTGCTGGCCGAGCGGCTGCGCGAGGGGATTCGCGAGGCGGGCGGCATCGTGCTGGAATTTCCGGTCCATCCGATTCAGGAAACCGGCAAGCGCCCGACCGCCGGTCTCGACCGCAACCTCGCCTATCTCGGCCTCGTCGAGGTGCTGTACGGCTATCCGCTCGACGGCGTGGTGCTGACGATCGGCTGCGACAAGACGACGCCTGCCTGCCTGATGGCCGCCGCGACCGTCAACATCCCCGCCATCGCGCTGTCGGTCGGCCCGATGCTGAACGGCTGGCACAAGGGCGAGCGCACCGGCTCGGGCACGATCGTGTGGAAGGCGCGCCAGCTGCTGGCCGCAGGGGAGATCGACAACAAGGAATTCGTCCGCCTCGTCTCGTCCTCGGCACCCTCGACCGGCTATTGCAACACGATGGGCACGGCGACGACGATGAACAGCCTTGCCGAGGCGCTCGGCATGCAGCTGCCCGGTTCGGCGGCGATCCCCGCGCCGTATCGCGACCGGCAGGAAATCGCGTATCGCACCGGCCTGCGGATCGTCGACATGGTGCGCGAGGACCTGAAGCCTTCGCAGATCCTGACCAAACAGGCGTTCCACAACGCGATCAAGGTCAATTCGGCGATCGGCGGGTCGACCAACGCGCCGATCCACCTTGCCGCCATCGCGCGCCATATCGGCGTCGATCTGCCGATCGAGGACTGGCAGGAACAGGGGCACAAGGTGCCGCTGCTGGTGAACCTGCAACCTGCCGGCGAATATCTGGGCGAGGATTATTACCGCGCGGGTGGCGTGCCGGCGGTCGTCAACCAGCTGATGGGTCAGGGCCTGATCGCCGAGGATGCGCTGACCGTGAACGGCAAGTCCATCGGCGACAATTGCCGCGACGCGACGATCGAGGACGAAAAGGTCATCCGCCCGTTCGACCAGCCGCTCAAGACCGATGCCGGCTTCATCGTACTGAAGGGCAATCTGTTCGACGCGGCGGTGATGAAGACCAGCGTGATCGGTCCCGAATTCCGCGACCGCTACCTCTCCAACCCGAACGATCCCGAAGCGTTCGAGGGACCGGCGGTCGTGTTCGACGGGCCGGAGGATTACCACCACCGCATCGACGACCCGTCGCTCGGCATCACGTCCGAAACGCTGCTGTTCATGCGCGGCGCGGGGCCGATCGGCTATCCCGGTGCCGCGGAGGTCGTCAACATGCGCCCGCCGGCGTACCTCATCACCGAAGGCATCCACGCGCTGCCCTGCATCGGCGACGGCCGCCAGTCGGGCACGTCGGGCAGCCCCTCGATCCTCAACGCCAGCCCCGAAGCGGCGGCCGGCGGCGGCCTCGCGCTGCTGCGCACCGGCGACCGCGTCCGCATCGACCTGGGCAAGGGGCGCGCCGACGTGCTGCTGGACGAGGCGGAACTGGCCGGGCGCCGCCGCGAACTGGAGGCGGCGGGCGGGTACCAGTATCCCGCGTCGCAGACCCCGTGGCAGGCGATCCAGCGCTCGGTCGTGGGCCAGATGGCGACCGGCGCGATTCTGGAGGGCGCCGAGGCGTTCCAGCAGATCGCCCAGACGCAGGGATTGCCGCGGGATAACCACTGACGGCTTCACCCCTCCCGTTCGGTTCGAGCAGCTTCGAGCCCGTCGAGAAGCGTGCGTCGAGAACTGGGTCGCTTGGAGCAACCCCTTCTCGACTACGGTTCTCGACAGGTTCGAACCTCCGCCCGAAGCAAACGGGTGAGCAAGAAGTGCGGGCGGGGGTGATGGCTGCCCCCCCGTCTTGCCAATGCGACATCCCCCCGCCACACTCGCCCCGACAACGGGGGGATGCGCATGATTTCGAAATGGCTGCTGCTGGCGACGCTACTCGCCCCGCTGCCCGCCGCCGCGCAGGAAATCCTGCGCGACGCACCGCTGCCCGCGCCGGCCGACATGCCGGAGGCGATCGGCGGCAATGCGCAGGGCGACGTGTCGGTCACCATCTACAACGACGACATCGCGCTGGTGCAGGACATCCGCCCCCTCACCCTGCGCACCGGACAGGTGCGACAGGACTTTCCCGACGTCAGTGCGCAGATCCGTCCCGAAACCGTCTCGCTCGCGGTGCCCGACGCGCGGATCGTCGAACAGAATTTCGACTTCGACCTCCTCTCGCCCTCCAGCCTGATGGAAAAGGCGGTGGGAGAGACGATCACCCTGCTGCGCACCAACCCCGCGACCGGTGCCGAAACCCGCGAGCGCGCGCGCGTCCTGGCGGTCAATGGCGGCGTCGTCCTGCAGATCGGCGACCGGATCGAGGTGCTGCGCGACGACGGCCTGCCGGTACGCGCGATCTTTGACAAGGTGCCCGCCTCGCTGCGCGCGCGCCCGACCCTGTCAGTGACGCTCGACAGTGCCCGCGCCGGCACCCGCCCCGCGACCCTGTCCTATCTCAGCCGCAATCTGGGGTGGAAGGCCGACTATGTCGCCTTGCTCGACCGCAGGAGCGGGACGATCGACGTACAGGGCTGGATCACGCTCACCAACACCACCGGCACGACCTTCACCAACGCACGCACGCTGCTGGTCGCCGGATCGGTCGAATCGGCGGACGACGAGAATGTCTATCGCCCCAACCGCCCGCGCCGCCGCCCGACGATTCAAGCCGGCACCGAAACGGGCGGCCGCGAACAGCTGGGCGGCTTCTACCTCTATCCGCTGCCCGAACGCACCACGATCGCCGACAAGCAGACCAAGCAGGTCAGCTTCCTCGACGTGAAGGGCGCGGCGGCGACCAGCGGCTATCGCTTCGTCAACGACTGGCTCGGCACCGCGGAACAGCCACGCAGCGCGCAGAGCATCGTGCGCTTCAGCAACGCGGCGAAAGGGGGCCTTGGCGACGCGCTGCCCGCCGGCACCATCCGCGTCTATATGCGCGACGCCCGCGGCCAGGCGCAGTTCACCGGCGAGGCAGCGATCGACCACACGCCGCAGGGATCGAAGATCGCGCTGGCCACCGGCGACGCCTTCGACGTGAAGGTCCGCCCGATCGTCGAAAGTCGCACGCGCATCAATGCCACCCGCTGGCAGACGAAGATGCGCTACATGCTGACCAACGCCGGCACCGCGCCGGTGACGATCGAACTGGCGCAGGGCGGGCTCGACTGGAGCGACACCCGCATCACCGAACAGAGCCGCCCCGGCGAGCGCGTCGATGCCGGGCAGAATGTCTGGCAGGTCCCGGTCCCCGCCAACGGGTCGGCGGTCGTCACCGCGACGTTCGACACCCGCTACTGATGCAGGGCAAACGCCGGCGTTCGCCGTGGGACGTGACGTCCTTCGCGGCGATAGCGTACCCCCGCGCAGGCGGGGGTCCAGGGCCAGGCCAACCGACCGTCGCGTCAGACAACCCTTCGCCGGCGCAGGGGTGTGGCCGTCCCGGCCGATGCACCGCCCCTCTGATCGCCGCGCTAGTGGCAACCGCCACGCCGCTGGCGGCCCGCGATCTGGCATCCGCCCCCACCCGTACCCCGGCGGAGGCCGGGGTCCAGTTGGGGGACGATGGCGATCCTGCTGCGCCGCGTTCCAACTGGACCCCGGCCTCCGCCGGGGTACGGAGCGCGCGCGGCGAGGATAGTGCGCCCGCCACCACCCCCGGCGAAAACCGCCACATCGCCGCGATCCCCTATCGCGACCCACCGACCGTCACCTCCCCCGCCCCGCAGACCGTCGCCGTCACCCTCTACCGCGCGCCCCATCGCGGCACGCGCGAGCGGATGGACCTGCGCAACCTGCAAGGGTACGCGCTCGTCACCGAAACCCGCCGCATTACCCTGCCCCGCGGCCGCGCGGTGGTGCGCTTCGAAGGGGTCGCGGGCGGCATCATCCCCGTCAGCGCGGTGATCGACGGCCTGCCCGGCGGGACGGTAGAAAAGAACCGCGACGCGCGCCTGCTCTCGCCCGTCGCGCTGGTCGACGGGACGCTCGGCAACCGCGTCACGCTGCGCCGGACCGACCGCGGCAGCGGCGTGGTGCGCGAGGAACCGGCGACGATCGTCTCCGGCCCTGCCGGCGGCGTCGTGGTGCAGACGGCCAGCGGGGTCGAGGCGCTCGACTGTGCCGGTCTCGCCGACAGCCTGAAATATGCCCGCATCCCCGCCGGCCTGTCGGCCAGGCCGGTGCTCAGCGTCACCACCGACAGCCTAGCGCGGCGCACCGCCACCGTCCGCCTGTCCTACCTCGCCACCGGCTTCGACTGGTCGGCCAGCTATGTCGGCACGTTGCGCGGCGACCGGCTGGACCTGTTCGCATGGACCACGCTCGCCAACGGCAATGGCGAAGGCTTCGCCGATGCCGAGGTACAGGTCGTCGCCGGCCGGCTGAACCGCGAACGCGTGGACGCGGTGAACGCGGCGGCGACCCGGCTGCAACTGCGTTGCTATCCGCTGGGCACGACGACGTCGGACCTGCGGCAGGAAAGCTTCGAGGCTGCAGACGAGATCGTCGTCACCGCCGCGCGGATGGCGATCCCGCCGCCGCCACCGCCGCCGATGGAGGCACCGCCGCCGCCCCCGGCGCCCGCCGCGCCCGAAAATCTCGGCGACGTGAAGCTCTACCGCCTGCCCGGCCGCACCACCGTCGCGGCGAAGGGTCAGAAGCAGGTCGCGCTGCTGCGGCAGGACGGCGTGGCCTATAGCCGCATCTACCGCCGCCGTGTCGGCCCCGGTCAGGTAATTCCGGGCGGTGCGACGGACATCGTATTGCGCGTGAAGAACGAGAAGGCCGACGGCCTCGGCATCGCGCTGCCCGCCGGCACGACCGCGCTCTATGCGCCGCGCGGGCAGGCCAGCCTGCTGATCGGCACCGGCACGATGACCGACCGTGCGGAGGGCGAGACGGTGCTGATCGGTGCGGGCAGCAGCCGGCAGGTGATGGTGACACAGCGACAGACCGCGCCCAACGCCGCCCGCCTGACCCTGACCAACGCCAGCGGTGCGGCAGCCGCCATCGAAATTCCGATCGGCTATCCCGGCGGCAAGGTCGAGGCACCGGGCCTCGAACGGATCGACGGCATCCAGACCTGGCGCGTCACCCTCCCTCCCGGCGACACCGCCACGCTCGACTATCGCTACTGACGCCCGCGCTTCCTGCCGATCCGTCCGGTTCGGGCGGCTTCGGGCCTGTCGGG
Organism: Sphingomonas sp. 2R-10; assembly: GCF_030062225.1. NCBI lineage: Bacteria > Pseudomonadati > Pseudomonadota > Alphaproteobacteria > Sphingomonadales > Sphingomonadaceae > Sphingomonas > Sphingomonas sp. 2R-10. The sequence continues at coordinate 9,332 of NZ_JASCXF010000044.1, read as the reverse complement.
GAAACGCCCGTCGAGAACCCCGTCCGCGAACGATCCATTTTCCTACAACCCGCAAACCGGTCAGGCTGCGACCGTTCTTTCCCATCGTCGCCGAAATTGCCTGCCGGCCCCCGTTATACCGGCGAGACCGTACCCCCGCGCGGGCGGGGGGCCAGCCAAAAATGTTGGATTCCAGTGACGCATTGTTCGCGTACCCCCGCGCGGGCGGGGGGCCAGCGCCTGGGTGTTTGATCCATCTCTATTGAAACAGCGTCACCCCAGCGAAGGCTGGGTCTCTATCGGCTTTTGCTATGCGCTATCACCGGGAGACCCCAGCCTGCGCTGGGGTGACGTTTCCATACGGATGGATCAAACTCCAGCAGAACAAGGCTCGCCATGCCGCGGCGGCCACGGCCTGCGCAGGGACATGCGAAGGAAGCCACCGGATCACACCAGCAGGCCGAATCACCAACCGGCGCCAACTTCCAGCACCACGCGCCGACAACCCCCTCAAACCAAACGAAAACATACCCCGCAGAACGACAACGTCCCGCAACCTTCGCCCACTTCCGCCGCTACCCCGCAGCCATCGCCCCCATCGTCACATAGTCCAGCTTGCCCGTCCCCAGCACCGGCAGCGCCTCGACCACCCGCACGTCGCGCGGCAGCGCCAGTTCGGCGATGCCATTGGCCCGCCCCCATGCCGACAGCGCACTCGCCTCCGCCCCGGCCTGCGTGGTGAACAGCACCAGCTGCTCGCCCTTCTTCGCGTCGGGCCGCGTCACCACCGCATGTTCCGCCCCCGGCCAGACCTTCGCCGCATAGCCCTCGACCGCGGGCAGCGAGACCATCTCGCCGCCGATCTTGGCGAAGCGTTTCGCCCGCCCGCGGATCGTCACGAACCCGCCGGCATCGATCGTCACGATGTCGCCGGTATCGTGCCAGCCAGCTTCCGGCGGTTGCAGCACCCCCGGCGCGTCGACCTTCAGATACCCGGCCATGACATTCGGCCCACGGATCGCCAGCCGCGCGCCCTCCGCGATGCCCGGCACGCTTTCCAGCCGCGCCTCGATCCCCGGCAGCAGCCGCCCGACGCTGCCTGCCTGGAAATGCATCGGCGTGTTGACCGCGATCACCGGCGCCGCCTCGGTCGCGCCATAGCCTTCCATGATGCGCAGCCCGAACTTCTCGGCATAGACCGCGCGCGTCTCCGGCCGCACCCGCTCGGCGCCGGCAAAGATGTAGCGCAGCGCGTAGAAGTCATAGCCATGCGCCATCCGCGCATAGCCCGACAGGAAGGTGTCGGTCCCGAACAGGATCGTGGCATTGGCGTCGTATGCCAGCGCAGGCACGATCCGGTAGTGCAGCGGGCTGGGATACAGCACCGTCTTTACCCCCGACAGGATCGGCAGCAGCGTGCCACCGGTCAGGCCGAAGCTGTGGAACACCGGCAACGCGTTCAGCACCACGTCGGCCCGGTTGAAATCGATCCGCGACGACAGCTGCAGGCAGTTGGCCAGCAGGTTGCGATGGGTCAGCACCACCCCCTTGGGCACGCCTTCCGATCCGCTGGTGAACAGGATGACGGCGGGCGCTTGCGGAGACACCCGCTGCCGCCGGTGCAGTCGCCCCGCCATCCGCGACCGGACCAGCGCCATGATCTTCGCACCGGCACCGATCCGTTCGCGGATATCCTCCAGATAGCGGATGGCGATCCCCTCGCTTGCGAGACCGGCGACGATCTCGCCCAGCCTCGCCTGCTCGACGAACGCCCGCGCGGTCACGATCGTCCGGATCCTCGCCGCGGTACAGGCGGCGCGCAGGTTGGCGAGGCCCGCGGTATAGTTCAGCATCGCCGGCACCCGCCCGGTCGCCTGCAACGCGAAGAAGGTCACGACCACGCCGTTGACGTTGGGCAGCAGCACGCCGACCGCCTCACCCTGCGCCGTACCCTTTGCCAGCGGACGCGCCAGCGCCTGCGTTCCCGTCACCAGCCGGTCGTACGTCAGCGGCGCGCGCTGAACGTCCTCGACCACGCCCATGCCAGCGCCATGCAGGTGCCGCGCGTCGATCAGCGCGTCGTACAGCGTGCGGTCGGTGTCCGACGTGGCGAAGATCATCTCGCTCATCACGTCGTACAGCCGCCGCCCGGCGATCGCCCGCCGCTCGCGCGCGCTCACCCCCTCGGGCAGCGCGAAGCGGCGCTGCGGCAGCACGGTCAGCGCGATCCTGGGGAACCAGTGCAGCCGCGCCTTGCCCTTCAGGCGCGAGAAGCGGGTATATTGCGCGCCGTCGATCCGGACCGGCACGATCGGCGCATCGGCGCGGTCGGCGACCATGCCGGGACCGTCGAACACCTTCATCAGCGCGCCGGTGACGGTGATCCGCCCTTCGGGAAAGATCACCAGCGTCCGCCCCTCACGCACCGCCTTCACCATCGCCTTGGCCGACATCGGATTGGTCGGATCGACGGGAAAAGCATCGAACAGCTTCAACAGCGGCTGCATCCACCATGTCCGCGCGAATCGGCTGTGGATCGCGAAGGTCGGCTTGCCCGGCAGGAACGCGGCCAGCAGCAACCCGTCGAGGAACGACACATGGTTCACCACCACCACCGCGCGCTCGCCCGGGGCCGGCATGTTCTCCGTGCCATGCACCTCGACCCGGTACAGCAGGCGCAGCAGCCCGCGCACCACGCCCTTGAACACCGTCTCGGGCAGCAGCCAGCACGATATCAATGCGATCGTCAGCGTGGCGAAGCCCAGCGCGCCAAAGATGCCCGCCACGCTGCTGCCCGCCCCCAGCATCGCGGTGACCACCGCGACCATCAGCACGGTAACGATCGCGTTGATGACGTTGTTGGCGGCGATTACCTGCGACCGCTTTTCCGGCGGGCTCCACGTCTGGAGGATGGCGTAGAGCGGCACGACGAACACGCCGCCGCTGATCGCGATGCCCGCCAGGTCGACCAGCATGTGCCAGCTGCCCGGCGTGGCGAGGAACGCGGGGATGTCCGCGCCCGGCGTCACCACCGTGAACCGGCTGCTGGTGATCCACAGGTCGACCAGGAACACCGCCAGCCCGATCGCCGCGATCGGCACGTAGCGCGCCGACACCTCGCCCTTGAGCAGCCGGTTGACCAGCAGCGACCCCGCCGCGACCGACAGGCTGAACACCGCGAGGAACAGCGTCACCACCTCTGCCTGTGCGTTCAGCGTACCCGCGACCAGCGGCGCGAACTCCGACAGGACCACCGCCCCGACCGAGAAGAACCAGCTGATGCCGAGGATCGCCAGCCAGACGCCCCGCCCGCCATGCGCCGCGCGCAGGATCGCCCAGGTGCTGCGGAACGGGTTCGGGTCGATCCGCATGTCGGGCGCCGCCGACGGTGCCGACGGCACGGCCAGCGCGGCGAGGAACCCCAGCACGGCGACGCCGAACGCCACGATCCCCGCCTCCCATGGCGGAATGACCCCACCCAGCAGCTGCCCTGTCAGGATCGCGACGAACGTCCCCGCCTCGACCAGCCCGGTACCGCCCATCAGTTCATGGGCCCGCAGGTGCTGCGGCAGGATCGAGTATTTGACCGGCCCGAACACCGTCGAATGCACGCCCATCAGGAACAGGCAGGTGAGCAGCACCGGCACCGATTCGAACCAGAACCCGGCCAGCGCCAGCGCCATGATCGCGATCTCGGCACCCTTCACCGCGCGGATCAGCCACGCCTTGTTCCACGCATCCGCCATCTGCCCGGCGAGTCCGGAGAACAGGAAATAGGGCAGGATGAACAGACCGGTAGACACCGTCGCCAGCGTCGCCGCACGCGTCGGATCGGCGCGGTACAGGGTGAAGTTGGCGAGGAACAGCAACGCGAACTTCAACAGATTGTCGTTCATCGCGCCCAGGAACTGGACGACGAACAACGGGCCGTAGCGACGCTTGGCCAGCAGCGAGAAATCGGGTGCAGACATGCTTGTCCCCTGTCGGGTTCGATCGTCGCCCGCCGGGCCGACGGGATACCCCCGTCTTCCCGAATCAGGCCGTTGGGACAATGCCTAGCATAAATTTATCACTGTTCAATAGTTCAGTTAGACCGCGTCGGATCGGTCATCGGATCGGCCATCTCGCTGGGGGACGGCAGGCGGGTGACGGGCAGCGACCCGGTCTGGCGCTCGATCATGCGGTGGACGCGCGGCGGCTCGGTGCCCTGGTGCAGGGCCATCAGCGCGTCGCTGTTCGCCCGGTCCGCCTCGGTCCGCCGCTGGTTGTGGCGGATATATTCGAGCCAGGTCGATACGTGATAGCGTTCGATCCACAGCCCCGGATCGTTCAGGTCACGCAGCAGCGCCCAGTGATGGGCCCCGTCGCGCCGCCGGATGCGTCGCCGCTCGTTCATGACGCTCAGGAAGGTGACGACGTTCTTCGCCGCGATCCGGTAATCGATCGTCACCACCACCGGCCCCGACCGCGGCTCGACCGGCACCTGCGTATCGGGCGCCTCCCATCCGCGCGGGGCGAGGTTGCCGGTCTCGATATCGCGCAAGGGCAAGCGCAGCCCGGCCAAAACGCTCAGCATCTGCACCGCCGCCGCCGCCAGCAGCGCGACCTGCACGCCGGACCCTTCGGCGATCGACCCGAACAGCCAGCTGCCCATCGTCATGCCGCCGAACGCAGCCATCTGGTACAGCGCCAGCGCACGCGCCACGACCCAGCGGGGCGCGGCCATCTGCACCGATACGTTGAAGGTGCTGAGCGCCGACACCCATCCCGCCCCGGCCAGCACCAGCGCGGCCAGCGTCAGCGGCAGCCACGGACTGAGCCCGGCGATCGCCGCCCCGCTCGCCAATGCCGTCGCCGCGACGCGCACCAGCCGTTCGGGGCTCCAGCGCCGCCGCAGCCGCACGCTGCCCAGCGCCCCGGCGACCGCCCCCGCCCCGAACGCACCCAGCAGCGCGCCGTAGGTCAGCGGCCCGCCAGTCACCAGGTCGCGCGCCACCAGCGGCATCATCGCCGGCACCGCGCTGGCGGCGACGCCGAACAACCCCGCGCGGATCAGGACGGTGCGCAACGACGGCGACATCCGGACATAGCGGACCCCGGCCGCCATCGCGAGGCCCAGCGTCTCGCGCGGCAGGATGCGGGGCGCATAATCCGGCCTCCACCGCGCCAGCACCGCGATCAGCCCGATATAGCTCAGCGCATTGGTCAGGAATGCCGCCGCCGCACCGGCGATCGCGACGATCGCCCCGCCCAGCGCCGGCCCGACGCTGCGTGCGATGTTGAACCCCATCGAATTGAGCGCGACCGCACTCGGCAACACGCTGCGCGGGACCATGTCGCCGACCGACGCCTGCCATGCGGGCCCATTGATCGCCGTCCCGCATCCGAGCAGGAAGGTGAACGACAGCAGCAGCCACGGGCTGAGCCACCCCGCCCATGCGCACGCCGCCAGCGCGACCGACACGACCAGCATGAAGCCTTGCGCCGCCAGCATCACCCGCCGCCGGTCGAGATTGTCGGCAACCGCCCCGGCCCATAGCGACAGCAGCATGATCGGCAGCGTCGTCGACGCCTGCACCAGCGCGATCATCTGCGGCGACGCCGCCAGCGACGTCATCATCCACGACGCGCCGACCGACTGGATCAGGCCGCCGAAGTTCGATGCCATCGACGCGATCCAGATGGCACGGAAGATCGGGATCGACAGCGGCGAGCTGTGCGTCGCCGTCGCGGTCGTTACGGGGGTCGATGCCATGCAGGGGGAATGCGGCAAGCGCCGCTTTGTGCCAAGGATTCGATGCCGGCTTGCACCCGACCCAGGTTCGAGGGCAGGCGAACGACCATGCCGCCGCCCTTCACCCTCGACGCCGATGGCGTGACGCTGACCATCCGCGTGACGCCCAAGGCATCGAGGACTGCGATGACCGGCGTGGCGACGCTGGAGAATGGCGCCACCGCCCTCGGCCTGCGCATCGCCGCGCCACCGGTCGAGGGGGCGGCGAACGACGAAGTGGTTCGGTTCGTGGCGAGGCAGCTACGCGTCGGTCGCCGCGCGGTGACGCTGGTTTCGGGCGGGACGGCACGGGTGAAGCGGGTGCGGATCGGTGGCGATCCGGTCGCGCTGGCGGCAGCGTTGCATGAATGGATCGATCCATGACCCGACCCCCGGCCTCCACCGGTCAGTCGCGCACGATGTCTTCCTCCAGCGCCCAGACCAGATCGCCCTTGCCCAGCGCGCGGCCGTCATGGCTGAGCACCGCGACCGGCTGGACGGGACGCCGGTCGCGCGTGTCGACCAGGATCGGGTTGGCCGGGACGCCGGTCTCCCACCGTTCGCCCCATTGGCGCAGGGCGACCATCGTCGGCAGCAGCGCATAGCCTTTCTCGGTCAGGCGATACTCGATCTTGCGCCGGTCGCTTTCGACCGCACGGCGCTCGAGAATGCCGTGACCGACCAGCCGCGACAGCCGGTTGGCGAGGATGTTGCGCGCGATACCCAATTCCGACTGGAATTCCTCGAAATGGCTGAGACCGTTGAACGACCCGCGCAGGATCAGGAACGACCAGCGCTCGCCCATCGCCTCCAGTGCGGCCGGCAGGCTGCAGCGGTTGGCCAGTTCGCGCAGCGGCTCTCGAAGCGTCGTCGTCATTCGCACCCATGTAGCGCAACCCCGCCATCAAGGGAAATAGTGCGGCGCAGCAATCATTTCTATTTACAACTTACATGAATGTATATTAGCGAATACCACCTGAATTTTGCTCCGGAGTCGCGTTAGATGAAGATGCTCGCCCTGTTCGCTGCCGCTACCATGACCTTGTCGTTCGGCGCCGCAGCACAATCGCGCGGCTTCACCGCTACGCCGGCGACCGCGCCGGGCGTGGCCAGCATCACGACCCGCGATACGCTGTGGAAATGCGCGGGCGACCGCTGCGTCACGCCGCGCGCCGACGGCAGCCACCTGACCATGTGCCAACTGGCCGCGAAGGAGCTGGGGGTGCTCACCGCCTTCACGGCGAATGGCGAAGCCTTTGCCCCGGAACAGCTCGCCCGGTGCAATGTTCGCGCCAGGGGTGCGTAACGCGGTCGAAAACGGTTGCATTGCGGCACCGGCCCGCCCCATCTAGATTCCATGCTGCGGCAGTATGAATTGGTGGAGCGGGTCAAGGCCTATGATCCCGACGCGAACGAGGCGCTGCTGAATCGCGCCTATGTGTTCTCGATGCACGCGCATGGCAGCCAGAAACGCGCATCGGGCGACCCCTATTTCAGCCACCCGATCGAGGTGGCCGGCATCCTGACCGACCTGCATCTCGACGACGAGACGATCGCCACCGCGATCCTGCACGACACGGTTGAGGACACCGTCGCTACCCACGAGGAAATACAGGCGAAGTTCGGCGAGAATGTCGCGCGACTGGTCGAGGGCGTGACCAAGCTGTCGAAGATCGAGGCGCAGACCGAGAACGAACGCGCTGCCGAAAACCTGCGCAAGTTCCTGCTGGCGATGTCGGACGACATCCGCGTGCTGCTGGTCAAGCTGGCCGACCGGTTGCACAACATGCGCACGCTCCATCACATCGCGAAGCCCGACAAGCGCAAGCGGATCGCGCGCGAGACGATGGATATCTATGCCCCGCTGGCCGAGCGGATCGGCATGTACGAGTTCATGAACGAGATGCAGACGCTGGCATTTCGCGAGATCGAACCCGAGGCGTATGAATCGATCACGCTGCGCCTCGCCCAGCTGGAGGAAGGCGGCGGCGACAGCGTCGCCAAGATCGGCGGCGACCTGAAGGCCATGCTCGACCGCCACGGCATCGCCGCCGAAGTGTCGGGCCGGCGCAAGCATCCCTATTCGATCTGGCGCAAGATGTCGGAACGGCATGTCAGCCTCGAACAGTTGTCCGACATCATCGCGTTCCGCGCGATCGTCGACAGCGAGGAGGAATGCTACCGCGCGCTCGGCATCATCCATCGCCGCTGGCCGATGGTGCCGGGCAGGTTCAAGGACTATATCTCGACGCCGAAGCGCAACGGCTACCGCTCGCTGCACACCGCCGTCATCCATGCCGAGAACATGCGGATCGAGGTGCAGATCAGGACGCGCGAGATGCACGCGCAGGCTGAATTCGGCCTCGCCGCGCACTGGGCGTACAAGCAGGATGCGGTGCGGCCCGACACGCAGGTCCGCTGGATCCGCGACCTCGTCGAGATTCTCGACAATGCCGAGAGTCCCGAGGAGCTGCTCGAACATACCCGCATGGCGATGTATGCCGACCGCATCTTCGCCTTCACGCCGAAGGGCGAGCTGCACCAGTTGCCCAAGGGTGCGACGCCGATCGACTTCGCCTATGCGGTCCACACCGATCTCGGCGATCAGGCGGTGGGGGCGAAGGTCAATGGCGGCGTCGTGCCGCTGCGCACCGAACTCAAGAACGGTGATCAGGTACAGATACTGCGGTCGAAGGCGCAGCGCCCGCAGGCCAACTGGCTCAATTTCGCGATCACCGGCAAGGCCCGCGCCGCGATCCGCCGCTACATCCGCCTGCGCGAACGCGACGAGACGGTGGCGCTGGGCACCAAGCTCTATCAGGAACTGATCGCGCGCCTGCCCGTCCCGCCGGGCACCGACGCGCTGGCCGAAGGGCTCAAGCGCCTGAAGATCGCCGACGAGGCGACCCTGTTCGAGGGGCTGGCGCGCGGCAAGCTGAGCGAGGAAGCGGTGATGGAGGCGGTCATGCCGGGTGCCATCGCCGATCCAAAGGCCGAACCGATCCCGGCGCAACGCGCGCCGATCGAGATCAAGGGGCTGACCGCGGGCGTCGGCTACGACCTCGCCACCTGCTGCCACCCGGTGCCGGGCGACCGCATCATCGGCGTGCGCCGTGGTGCCGGCCGGTTCGAGGTGCACGAGATCGGCTGCCCGACGATCGAGGCGATCGATCCGCACCACTGGATCGACCTGACGTGGGGCGACAATGCCGAGGGCGCCACCGCGCGCATCGCGGTGACGCTGAAGAACGAACCGGGCGCGCTGGGCGCGGTCGCGACCGTCATCGGCGGGCACAAGGCCAACATCCTGGGGCTCCGGCTCGACAACCGCGACACCACCTTCCACACCAACACGATCGACGTCGAGGTGCGCGATGCGGCGCACCTGATGAAGCTGCTCGCCGGGCTGCGCGCGGCGGATGCGGTGAACAAGGCCGAACGCACCTGAAATCCTCCCCGGTACGGGGTGGGGGGGCATCCGTGAAGGCCGCGGTATCGGCTCCTGCTCCCGCGTTGGCGAATATGGATTCTCGCTTGCGCCGGAATGACTGCGTACCACGCAGGGCTTCCCCCCCTTGCC
>NZ_JASCXF010000043.1:0-34443 GCF_030062225.1 Sphingomonas sp. 2R-10 | reverse complement strand
CCTTCTTCTGTCATGCTCGCGGCGAGCGGTTTCGGTCCAGCCCATATGATCCCCGTGGTCTTCGCAACCCTCGGTGAATCACAACTGGCTGAAATCGCTCAACCTAATTTCCGGTTGGGCTCTAAGAGCGACGGGATGTGCCATCTTTAACAGGATGATGCATGGTATCGGACCACGGGCAATACAAGTCAGCTAATCAAACTCAACGATCATGCTTGCTGTAGTGCTCCTCCATAGTGACAGAGCGGATTTGCTCAATCCGGCTATCTATCTGTCCGGGGGGACCACGGGATACAGTCAATCTATCAAATCTAACGATCATACCATTATAGGTATATCCTAATCCACGGTTCAATACCGTATCTCCCATACACATTCTTCCGATTGATATCGTGCTCCGGTCCAAGGCAAGCATAAGCCCTTGTGTCGTAACCGCATAGGTATTGGGTTCTCTGGTCATGGTTTCCCAGACACCTAGCCGAGTGCGGTATCAATCTGAGGAATGCCTATCCTCTCCCCTTAGTGTCTTCCCATCTCCATGACTTCTGCCCATCGGCCATGGGTACGACACTAATAGGACTGCCAGTTATTCACGTTGCTCCTGTTGGTATCTGGCAGGCCCTTATTCCGAGCATATCAGATTACCCGTTCCTGTTTGCTTACGAGCAAACGGGACATCTATCTGTAAGTTTTGTCAATATTACTCCCTCCTATCGAAGGATGCACGATGAACCCCGTTCCTGTTAATCTCGATCGCATTCATGATCCCCGTGTTGCTGCCCATATTGAGAATGTGGATAGCCGTGTCCGTGGCGGCTTCCGCCTTTGCCTTGATATTCTCGGCATTCCGCTTCCCGACTACGCAAAGACTAAGCCTGCTGGCCGTCCCTCCATTGCAAAGCTGATGGCTGCTGCCGATGCCGATAGCGGCACTATCCGCACCTATCGCCATGAAAAGCGCGGCATCGGCGTATTCGCTCCGCGCCGTTAACTCCTTACCGCACTACAAGGAAAACCAATGACCAACATCAATACGATTGGCAGTATCGCCGATGAGATCGAAACTCTAAGCGCCAACCTCGCCAAGGCGAATGCCCTTACTGATCTACTTGGACAGCCTGCTATTGATGCAGTTAGCAAGCTCACTGGCGAATTGAAGGACGCGAAGGATCGCTTCGCTGCTGCCCTTGCCAAGCAAGATGCCGATGACCGGGCCAAGCGGCTTAGCCGTTTCTCAGATATCCGCGTTGAGACGAAGAGCAATGCGGACAACAACCTGATTAGTACGGGCTTCACTATCCGCTACATGCAGAAAACATGGGACGACAACCTCAAAGACTCTGTTCCCAAAGAGCATGAATGCAACGGCTTCGCTGCACTGGTCGATGATGCTTACGAATATCTCGTAACGCAAAAACCCCAAGCCATCCCTGCCGTCATCATGGCCCTTGCTCCCGGCAAGCCGCAGGAAGCAATGAGCATCTACATGCAGAGCAAGGCTCGCGGCTATTTCAAAGGCCAGCCATCCGCGTAATGGACGACCTGCATGATTGGGGAACGGGAGAGGCACCCAAGCCTCCCCGCTCATTCCCCGCTGATACCCGGCCTAGATGGCACGTCGAACCCCGTACCTTTGATGATCTGCTACAGCGGGCAGGCCGCTACGCTGACGCTACCCGAGCGCATGTAGAATGGGGCGCTGTCACTGCATGGCATTTGAGTGGCAAGGCCGATGCGGTCCTAGCTGCCGCCAATATCCCCAGCGGTGCGGTGGGCTTGTCTCTCCTGTTGACCCGGCAAGCGATCGAGCATGACGCCGGATGGCCCCAGCTTTCTGACCGGGCTGTAACGCCTGCAATCTACGACCTGCCAGAGGATGCCCAAGGCATTGCCCGCCGTATGGCCGTTGATGTTCGTGCGCTCTGGGAGGCTGCTGGCCGTCCCAATCTCGACGCTACCCGGTTCAAGCATGCTTTTCGCTTCCTAGTCGCCTGCATCCGCTTTGGATCGATCCCGCCACAGCGAACCATTGGCGACGTTCCGCCACTCCAATCCTAAGGAAAACCCATGACCGCACTAACTCCCCGCCAAGCCATTAAGGTAAAGGCGGCTCTCTCCCTTATTGCTATTCACGGCTATAATCCTCGCGCTGTACAGCAACAGGCACAAGCGGAGGTTGCCAAAGGCCAGCCCGCCAATGTGGCCTATAAGATGGCGCTAGATGCTTTCGCCAAACGCGTTCCGGCTTTGCGAGATACTTTGCATATCGCTGTCGATCTGATCCACAATAGCGATGATGCTACGGTCGCTCAGTATGACAAGGCGTTGACTGCCTATAACAACAGTGGCGACGAAAGCCATCTGGATAGCCTCGCCCCGATGATCCTTGAGGATGCGAAGGCGCTGGCAATCAGCAAGGGTGAAGTGACCGAAGCCGATGCCGCTAACTGGACCATTGCCGATGCGCTTGGCAGCACGGGTGACGCATATGCCGATACTCCTGATGTTCCCGATGCCGCCTCGATCCCGGCAGGGATGACCGTGGCAAGCTCGTTCGGTTTCAACGGCCTGAAACCCAATGCCCCTCAGGCTCCCGCAGTGCCCGCTCAGGCACCGGCAAGCGGCCCGCAGTGGATCATGGGTCCGACCGGCTATACCCTCGTGTCGCAGGCTCCCCCAGCCGCTCCGCAGGCGGGGCAGAGCATGACCGGCTATGATCCCTACAAGGGCGGACAGGATGCGACCGGCATCCGCGCACCCCAGACCGGAGACGCCGCCCGCCGCTCCCATGGCACCCCCGTCGGCGACATGGCCTATATGCAGTCGGCGACCGGCGTCCGTATCGCACCGACCGGGGAGGCTGCCCGCCGCGAGGCTGGCGTACCGCTTGGACCGGATGCCTGAGAACCTGCCTAGGAGAGTCGCTGAGAGGCGATAGCTCATCCCGGCCTACAGACACCCGAACGCTTCCAATCGACTCCTGACGGGGCTGAGCGGGGGCGAGACCGGGTATCTGTATGTTCGGTTCGTTCGGGGTCAAAGGTTCGCCTCGGCGTCCAATTCAGACCGCAATCTTATTTGCCGCTCTTGCTCATCAAGCCAATCCGCTTTGCGTCCCTCACGATTGCGCCACCATAAATACGCAATGATCGCAGCAACAGCGCACGCTTGGAAATACCCTTCCGCTTTGACACTGATGGGAAGCACAATTAGCGATAGAAGCCAGCATGTATCAGCCGTTATCCATCGCTCATATGGCATCGCTAGTATCCCGCTACAGGAATGGCCTACTCACTTGGTAGCGTCGCCTGTTCGCTCCGGCCAGTCATATTCAAACCCGGCACCCGATAAGATGCAATAGCCGCTACCATTACCCGCATAGATGGAGCAGCCCCGTACTTGTCGGCAGCGTCTTTACCTTCATGCCCTTGGAACTGCCGGCATACCCGCTCAGGGATACCGGCATCTACGGCATGGGTCTTCCATGTATGGCGGAATGAGTGAAAGACCTTGGCCTTATCCTCTATTCCACAATCCTGCTTATAGCGGCTGAACCACTGGCCTACCTTATCGGTTAGTTTCTTGCCGATGCCTACAGCTTTTAAGCCGGGGAATACACGGCCTGTTTGATCTGGCAGCTTCTGCACATAGTCGATGAACCCTAGCTCGATTAGCTTGGGATGCAGCGGGACCAGCCTATTGCTTGCCTCATTCTTGATCTGATTAGGCAAGGCATCGTCATCGGGCGTATCTGTAATGTCGATGCACCATACCTCTTGTCGCTTATCGTCATCGTCTATGTAGGCAACGGGCTTCACGTCCTGCACCCGTAGCTGTCCAATTTCTTCCCGGCGCGCACCCATGTACAGGGCTAGCAGGGGAAGCCAATAGACAGCTTCACCATATCCGCCCTTAGGCCGTTCGCCCTTGGCATGAACCGGGCCAGCGAACAGGGCATTGAGGTCATCGGCAGAGAAGTCTTTCCGCTTCTCTCCACGCTCAGTCACAGCCATCTTCACATCACGGGCCACGTTGACGGGTACGATATCCTCTTGCGCCGCCCACTCTAGCAGGGTCCGCAGGTAGGCCAGCCGATCCCGTACATTGACCTGAGAACGCGCAGGGTCCGCTATCAGCTTGCGCTTGTAGGCCATCACATCGGCCTTGGTGATTAGCTCGACGGACTTACGGCCCATCATGGCATTGAACAGCTTGGCATCCCGCCAGTAGGCATCCTTGCCACGGGGCGACGGCTTACGCTCAGCGGCCCAACCGTCGAGGATATCTGTATCTAGGTATTTGCCCTCGCCCTCATTGGAGGCATCCGGACTGTACTCGACGGCCTGATTTTGGCTTTCCGATGCGCGGGCAGTCTTTCCGTAGCGAGCTTGCATAGACGCGATCAGCGCCCCGGCATTCTCCCGCTCATGCCCGACTAACAGCTTGCCAGCCCTAGCCACGTCAGCCGGGGAAGCGTCTGTCTCTATCCCCGCTGCCAATGCATCCATGACCGGCTCTAGCCGCTCTATCTCACTGTCAGATGCAAACAGGTCGTCGGCCGTAAGCTCAGCCTGTAACTGGTCAGCTTCCCACCGCTTCCGCTCCCGTTCGATCTGGGACGCAGGCTTAGGGGCAATGATAGGGGGAGGGACGGCAGCGGCCTTATCCCGCTCAGCTTGCTTGAGCAGAGCATGGGCCGTCTTGGTGATATCAGGGATGAGGGCCTTAGCCGCTTCCCGGTCCTTTAGACCTAGCGACCGCTTAATCTCTCGCTTGCCAGCCATGAAGGGGCGCAGGTCCGCGGGTATCCCCATGCGGAAATAATAGACCCCGTTCGGGGCGCGATGGAGGTATGAACACATTGGCTGTCGTCCTCGTACCTTTGTACTAGACGCTCGTAAAAATCCTAGGATTTCTGCCAAACCCTAGGCTTTCTAAGCCTTAGGGGTGAATGGTGCCCAGAAGAGGACTCGAACCTCCACGACCTTGCGATCGCCAGCACCTGAAGCTGGTGCGTCTACCAATTCCGCCATCTGGGCACGGGGTAGGAGGGGGCCTCTACGGGTGGGTCGGCGGAGTGTCAACAACTTGTTGCGCGTTTTTTACGGGGTCCTTGCCGTTTTGCTGCGGGAGCGGCATGGGGACGGCACACAGGCAGGCACAAGGCGGACTCGATGAAGAACCAGTTGGTGACGCTGTTCGGTGGCGGCGGCTTTGTCGGCCGCTATGTCGTGCAGGAATTGCTGAAGGCGGGCGCGCGCGTCCGCATCGCGCAGCGCGATCCGCGGCAGGCGTTGTACCTGCGCACGCAGGGGGGGCTCGGCCAGACGCAGTTCGTCGCCGCCGACCTGTCGCGGCCCGATACCGTCGCGCGTGCCGTCGCCGGATCGGATGCCGTCGTGAACCTCGTTGGCATCCTCGAGGGTGATTTCGACAAGGTGCATGTCGCCGGCGCACGGACCATCGCCGAGGCTGCCGCTGCGGCCGGCGCAAAGGCGTTCGTGCAGATCTCGGCGATCGGCGCCGATGCCGCGTCGCCGTCCGCTTATGGCCGGTCGAAGGCGGCGGGCGAGGACGCGGTTCGCGCGGCGTTCCCGACCGCGACGATCCTGCGCCCCTCGATCGTGTTCGGGCGCGAGGACGGGTTCGTCAATCGCTTTGCCGGGATGATCTCGGCATCGCCTGCGCTGATCGGTCGTCCGATCGTGCCGGTGATGGCGGCCGGCACGAAGTTCCAGCCGATCTATGTCGTCGATCTGGCGCAGGTGGTGGTCAAGGCGCTGGCAGATCCCGAGCGTTTCGGCGGGCAGACCTATGCGATCGGCGGACCCGACGTGATCACGATGGGCGAACTCAACCGCTGGATCGCGCAGGCGATCGGGCGCGACGTGCGCTTCGTCGAGATTCCGAGCGATCTGGGCGGGGCGATCGCGGCGATGCCGCTCACCCCGATCAGCAAGGATCAGTGGGCGATGCTGTCGCGCGACAATGTCGCGGGCGGCGACGTGCCGGGGATCGAGGCGTTCGACGTGCGGCCGGTGCCGCTGGCGACGGTCGCGCCGGAATGGCTGGTCGTCTATCGCAAGTACGGCCGCTTCAACAAGGTGGCGCGCGCGTGACTCCTGCCATGGCGTGGCTGGAAGCCGCGATCCTCGGCATCATCCAGGGGCTGACCGAATTCCTGCCGGTATCGTCGAGCGCGCATCTGCGTATCGCCGGCGCGTTCCTGCCGTCGCATACCGATCCGGGCGCGGCGTTCACCGCGATCATCCAGATCGGCACCGAAGCGGCGGTGCTGCTGTATTTCCGCAAGGACATCTGGCGCATCGCGACCGCGTGGCTGGGCCAGTTCACGGGACGGCAGAACCATGCCGCGCGCGACAATGCGCGACTTGGCTGGCTGGTGATCGTGGGCACGTTGCCGATCGTCGTGCTGGGGTTGTTGTTCAAGGACGCGATCGAGACGTCGTTGCGCAACCTGTGGTTCACCGCGTTCAGCCTGATCGGGTTCGGCATCCTGCTGGGCATCGCCGACGTCGTCGGGCGGCGGCGCTGGGGGATCGACCGGTTGCGCTGGGGCAGCGGCATCGTGTTCGGGTTCGCGCAGGCGATGGCGCTGCTGCCCGGGGTGTCGCGATCGGGCGGGACGATCACCGCCGGGCTGTTCATGGGCTTCACCCGCGAGGCGGCGGCACGCTATTCGTTCCTGCTGGCGATCCCTGCGGTGCTGGCGTCGGGTCTGTACCAGCTGCACAAGACCTGGGGACAGTTCGGCCCCTATGGTCCCGGACCCACGCTGCTGGCGACGATCATTTCGTTCGTCGTGGGATATGCATCGATCGTCGGATTCCTGAAGCTCGTGTCGACGCGGGGGTATATGGCGTTCGTGGTCTACCGCCTAATGCTGGGCGGAACGCTGATTTACCTGCTCTCGCAGGGCTATATTACCGCAACGGCATAGGGCCGTTTCGGTTCTAAAAGTCCTTGTTGCGAGCGACTCTAAAGTAAACCGCAGGTCGACCTGCAAAACAAGGTCAGCATAGCTTACCTTAAGATCGTTTGTTGCGTGACTCCGTCGGCCAGATATGCTTTTCGGGCGTCCGGAGGGCATCATGGCCGATCAAGCAATGCTGAAGTTCGTTTCGCGACCACAGGCCTATCCGGCCAAACGCGAGCCCGAATTGCGCGCCGAGGATTTCCGCGAGATCGCGGAACGCTACGCGCCGCCGACGGCCGAGGATCAGGCGGGACGCTGTTCGCAATGCGGCGTTCCCTATTGCTCGGTCCATTGCCCGCTGCACAATCATATTCCCGATTGGCTGCGCCTGACCGCCGAGGGGCGGTTGCAGGAGGCGTATCAGCTGTCGAACAGCACCTCGACCATGCCCGAGATCTGCGGGCGCATCTGTCCGCAGGACCGGCTGTGCGAGGGCAATTGCGTCATCGAATTCTCGGGCCACGGCGCGGTGACGATCGGGTCGGTCGAGAAGTTCATCACCGACACCGCGTGGGAAAAGGGCTGGGTCGAGCCGGTCGCGGTGGGTCCGGCGCGTGGCCAGTCGGTGGGGATCGTCGGGGCGGGACCGGCGGGTCTTGCCGCGGCTGAATGGCTGCGCAACCTCGGCTACGACGTGCATGTCTATGACCGCCACGACCGCGCCGGCGGGCTGCTGACCTACGGCATCCCCGGCTTCAAGCTGGAGAAGCCGGTCGTCATGCGCCGCGTCGAGCGGCTGAAGGAAGGTGGCATCGTCTTCCACGAAGGGTTCGAGGTCGGGCGCGACGCCAAGCTCGACGAGCTGCGCGAGCGGCACGACGCGATCCTGATCGCGACCGGCGTCTACAAGCCGCGCGCGATCAAGGCGCCGGGCATCGGCAGCGGCGGGGTGGTCGATGCGCTCGATTACCTCACCACGTCGAACCGGATCGGCTTCGGCGACAGCGTGCCGGCCTATGACGACGGGTCGCTGAACGCGGCGGGCAAGAATGTCGTCGTCGTCGGCGGCGGCGACACCGCGATGGACTGCGTCCGCACCGCGATCCGCCAGGGCGCGACGTCGGTGAAATGCCTCTACCGCCGCGACCGCGCCAACATGCCGGGATCGCAGCGCGAGGTCGCCAATGCCGAGGAAGAGGGCGTCGAGTTCGTCTGGCTCTCCGCCCCCGCCGCGTTCGACGAGCGCGACGGACGGGTGGTGCAGGTCCGTGCGACGGGGATGCGGCTGGGCGCGCCCGACGCCAGCGGCCGCCGCGCGCCGGAAACCGATCCGGGCAACGAATTCCTGCTCGACGCCGATCTGGTGGTGAAGGCGCTGGGCTTCGATGCGGAGGACCTCCCGACGCTGTTCGATGCGCCCGAACTGGGCGTGACCCGCTGGGGCACGGTGCGGGTCGACGGCAAGTCGATGATGACGTCGCTCGACGGCGTGTTCGCGGCGGGCGACATCGTCCGCGGCGCGAGCCTTGTGGTGTGGGCGATTCGCGACGGGCGCGACGTGACCGAGCGAATGCACGCGTATCTCAAGGCGAAGGCCAAGGCCGCGAAGGTGGCGGCATGATCGCCGTGCTCGCCCTGCTGCTGGTGCAGGCCCCGGCAGCGGCCCCGGCCCCGCCGGCCTCGCCCGCCGCGACCGCCACGCTGTCGGCCGAGGCACGGGCCTTTGGCGAGGCCTATGTCCCGGCCGAGGCGACCACGCGCGCCGCCGTCGCGTCGTTCCGGACCGAAGGCGCCCGCGCACTGGCGCAGCAGCCGATGCTCGTCACGATCGAACAGCGTAACCCCGGGACGCGCGCCAAGCTGCTCGATATAGGTGCTACCGTCGTCGAGCGGAATTATCGCGAACGCCTGCCGGGCATGCAGCAGCGGATCGCGGCGGTTGCTGCCGCCAACCTGTCGGCGGCCGACCTGCGCGACGTGACCCGGTTCCTGTTGTCGCCGACCGGGCAGGCGGCTCAAAATGCGGTGGCGGCCAATGTCGATACCGCAAAGATCGCGGCGGCAGCGAAGACCAATGGCGCGCTCACGACGAACGACCTGACGGGTTCGATGAACCTCGTCGGATCGTTGCAGGCGATGACGCCCGCGCAAATCGGCGAACTGGCCAAGTTCAGCGCCACGCCGGCCGGTCGCCGGTTCCAGGCGGTGGTCCCGAAGTTGCAGGCGGCGGTGACCGACGAAACGAACAAGCTGGCCCAGGCGATCACGTCTGCCGTGGGACGGTCGATCATGATGACGATGCGGTCGCTGACCGCCCCCGCGAAGGGAAAGTAGATGACCATCGAATCCGAACGCCTCCGCCTCGCCGCCGAAGGCATGTATCGCCCCGAGTTCGAGGGCGATGCCTGCGGCGTGGGCATGGTCGCCGCGACCGATGGCAAGCCGTCGCGCCGTGTCGTGCAGTCGGCGATCGATGCGCTCCGCGCCGTATGGCATCGCGGCGCGGTGGATGCCGATGGCAAGACCGGCGATGGCGCGGGCATCCATGTCGACCTGCCGCACCGTTTCTTCGACGATGCGATCGCCGCGTCGGGGCACAAGCCGATGCACGCCCGCCTCGCGGTCGGCATGGTGTTCATGCCGCGCACCGACCTGGGCGCGCAGGAGACGTGCCGCACGCTGGTCGAATCGGAGATCATCGAGGCGGGCTGGTCGATCTATGGCTGGCGGCAGGTGCCGGTCGACGTGTCGGTGATCGGCATGAAGGCGCAGGCGACCCGGCCCGAGATCGAGCAGATCATGATCGCCGGCCCTGCGCCCGAAGAGATGGACGAGGCCGAGTTCGAGAAGAACCTGTATCTGGTCCGCCGCCGGATCGAGAAGCGGATCATCGCCGCGCAGATCACGGGTTTCTACTTCTGTTCGCTGTCGTGCCGTTCGATCATCTACAAGGGGCTGTTCCTCGCGGAGAGCCTGTCGGACTTCTATCCCGACCTCACCGACGAACGCTTCGAATCGCGCGTCGCGATCTTTCATCAGCGCTATTCGACCAACACCTTTCCGCAATGGTGGCTGGCGCAGCCGTTCCGCTGCCTTGCGCATAACGGCGAGGTCAACACGATCCGCGGCAACAAGAACTGGATGCTCAGCCACGAGATCAAGATGGCGAGCATCGCGTTCGGTGAACGCTCGGAAGACATCAAGCCGGTGATCCCGGCCGGCGCGTCGGACACCGCGGCGCTGGATGCGGTGTTCGAGACGATCTGCCGGTCGGGCCGCGACGCGCCGACCGCCAAGCTGATGCTGGTGCCCGAGGCATGGCAGGGCGCGTCCGACATGCCGCCGGCGCATACCGCGATGTACGATTACCTCGCGAGCGTCATGGAGCCGTGGGACGGCCCCGCCGCGCTGGCGATGACCGATGGCCGCTGGGCGGTCGCCGGGCTGGATCGCAACGCGCTGCGCCCCTTGCGCTACACGCTGACCGGTGACGGGCTGCTGATCGTCGGGTCGGAGGCGGGCATGGTCCCGGTCGCCGAGACGACGGTGGTTGAAAAGGGCCGGCTGGGGCCGGGCGAGATGCTCGCCGTCGATCTGGGCGAGGGCAAGCTCTACAAGGACCGCGCGATCAAGGACAAGATCGCGGGCGAGGCGGACTATGCCGCGATGACCGGCAAGTTCCTGACGATCGACGACCTGCCCGCCGCCACCGCCGAGCCGCTGCGCTACGACCGCGCCGAACTGGCCCGGCGGCAGGTGTGCGCCGGACAGACGCTGGAGGATATGGAGCTGATCCTGTCGCCGATGGTCGAGGGGGCCAAGGAAGCGATCGGATCGATGGGCGACGATACGCCGCTGGCGGTCATTTCCGACAAGCCGCGCCTCATCAGCCACTTCTTCCGCCAGAATTTCTCGCAGGTCACCAACCCGCCGATCGACCCCTTGCGCGAACGCTATGTCATGTCGCTCAAGACGCGGTTCGGCAACCTCGCCAACATCCTCGACACCGGCGACCGGGCGAGCGCGGTGCTGGTGCTCGACAGCCCGGTGCTGACCAACACCGACTGGCTGCGGCTGAAGGCGCATTTCGGGAACCAGGCGGCGGAGATCGACTGCACCTTCCCGGCGGGCGAGGGGCCGGAGGCGCTGCGCGCCGCGATCGCCCGGGTCCGCGCGCAGGCCGAACAGGCGGTGCGCGAGGGGCGCAGCGAGCTGTTCCTGACCGACGAGCATCTGGATGCGACCAGGGTGCCGATCGCAGGCGTGCTGGCGGCGGCGGCGGTACATACGCATCTCGTCCGCAAGGGGCTGCGGTCCTATGCGTCGATCAACGTGCGGTCGTCGGAATGCCTCGACACCCATTATTATGCGGTGCTGATCGGCGTCGGCGCGACGACGGTGAACGCGTATCTGGCCGAGGCCGCCATCGCCGATCGCCATGCGCGCGGGCTGTTCGGCGAGATTTCGATCGACGAGGCGCTGAAGCGCCACCGTACCGCGATCGACGAAGGGTTGCTCAAGATCCTGTCGAAGATGGGGATCGCGGTGATCTCCAGCTATCGCGGCGGGTACAATTTCGAGGCGGTGGGATTGAGCCGGGCGCTGGTCAACGACTTTTTCCCCGGGATGCCCGCGAAGATTTCGGGCGAGGGCTATCATTCGCTGCACGTCAACGCGACGCAGCGGCATGACGCGGCGTTCGACAGCGCGGTCGTGAACCTGCCGATCGGCGGCTTCTATCGCCAGCGCGGCGGCGGTGAGGCGCATGCCTACTCGGCGCAGCTGATGCACCTGTTGCAGACGGCGGTCGCGACCGACAGCTATTCGACCTACATGCAGTTCTCGCGCGGGGTGCGCGATCTGCCGCCGGTGTATCTGCGCGACGTGCTGGAGTTCAACTTCCCCGAGACCGGCGTGGCGATCGATCAGGTCGAGGCGATCACCGAAATCCGCAAGCGCTTCGTGACGCCGGGCATGTCGCTGGGCGCGCTGTCGCCGGAAGCGCATGAGACGCTGGCGATCGCGATGAACCGCATCGGCGCGAAGGCGGTGTCGGGCGAGGGCGGCGAGGACAGCGTCCGCTACCAGCCGTACGAGAATGGCGACAACGGCAATTCGGTCATCAAGCAGGTGGCGTCGGGCCGGTTCGGCGTCACCGCCGAATATCTGAACGCCTGCGACGAGATCGAGATCAAGGTCGCGCAGGGGGCCAAGCCCGGCGAGGGCGGGCAGCTGCCCGGCTTCAAGGTGACCGAGTTCATCGCCAAGCTGCGCCACGCGACGCCGGGCGTGACGCTCATCAGCCCGCCGCCCCACCACGACATCTATTCGATCGAGGATCTGGCGCAGCTGATCTACGACCTGAAGCAGATCAACCCGAAGGCGCGGGTGTGCGTGAAGCTGGTCAGTTCGGCCGGCATCGGCACCGTGGCGGCGGGCGTGGCGAAGGCGCATGCCGACGTCATCCTCGTGTCGGGCCATGTCGGCGGGACCGGCGCGAGCCCGCAGACCTCGATCAAGTACGCGGGCACGCCGTGGGAAATGGGGCTGAGCGAGGTCAACCAGACGCTGACGCTGAACGGCCTGCGCGGGCGGGTGGTGCTGCGCACCGATGGTGGCCTGAAGACCGGGCGCGACATCGTCGCCGCCGCGATCCTCGGCGCCGAGGAGTTCGGCATCGGTACGCTGTCGCTGGTCGCGATGGGCTGCATCATGGTGCGCCAGTGCCATAGCAACACCTGTCCGGTCGGCGTGTGCGTGCAGGACGAGCGGCTGCGCGCCAAGTTCACCGGCACGCCCGAAAAGGTCATCAACCTGATGACCTTCATCGCCGAGGAAGTGCGCGAGATCCTGTCGCGCCTCGGCGTGCGCAGCCTCGACGAGGTGGTCGGGCGGACCGAGTTCCTGCGGCAGGTCAGCCGGGGCGCGGAGCATCTCGACGACCTCGACCTCAACCCGATCCTGGCGAAAGTCGATGCGGACGAGAGCGAGCGGCGCTTCAGCCTGTCGACCTTCCGCAACGAAGTGCCCGACAGCCTCGATGCGCAGATGATAAAGGATGCGGCGGCGGTCTTCTCGCGCGGCGAGAAGATGCAGCTGACCTATTCGGTGCGCAACACCCACCGGGCGGTCGGCACCCGGTTGTCGAGCGAGATCACGCGCAAGTTCGGCATGTCGAAGCTGGCCGACGGGCACGTCACCGTGCGGCTGCGCGGTTCGGCGGGGCAGAGCCTCGGCGCGTTCCTGTGCAAGGGCATCAAGCTGGAGGTGTTCGGCGACGCCAACGATTATGTCGGCAAGGGGCTGTCGGGCGGGATCATCACCGTCCGCCCAATGGTGTCGTCACCGCTGCTGAGCCACGAGAACACGATCGTCGGCAATACCGTGCTGTACGGCGCGACCTCTGGCCGGCTGTTCGCGGCGGGGCAGGCGGGCGAGCGCTTCGCGGTGCGCAATTCGGGCGCGACCGTGGTGGTCGAGGGCTGCGGCGCGAACGGGTGCGAATACATGACCGGCGGCGTCGCGGTGGTGCTGGGGCGGACCGGCACGAACTTCGGCGCGGGCATGACCGGCGGCATGGCGTTCATCTACGACCATGACGACAGCTTCGAGCGGAACCACAATCCGGAGAGCATCACGCTCCACCGGCTGGGGACGGCGCATTGGGAGAATGTGCTGAAGGGCCTGATCACCGAGCATCATGCCACCACCGACAGCCGCTGGTCGGGCGCGATCCTCGAGGATTGGGACCGGGCGAAGCAGCGCTTCTGGCAGGTGGTGCCGCGCGAGATGCTGACCCGGCTGGCGCATCCGCTGCGCGACGAGGCCGAGGCCGTCCGCGCCGGGGTCGCCGCCTGAGCGGTCAACCGGTGCGGCGGGACAGGCTGGCTTCGGGGGGCGTGGCGAGCAGCCACGCCTCCGCCTCGTCCGCCTCGTCGAAATACTGCGTGTCGCGGCCCTTGGCGGCGCGGCGGATCTGCATCGCCGCCAGCGACCGTCCGACGACGAAGGCGATGCGCCGCGAGCGGTAGCGCGGATCGGACAGCACCTGCTGGAATCCCATCACGCTCTCCGCCGCCTGGATATCCATCGCGCGGATGTCGACCAGCGACAGATGCTCGTTGGGGCGGGTCCTGAGTTGCCGGAACGCGGCATCGCGCTCGGTCACGAATCGGGCGATGTCGGCGGGTTCGAAGAATCCGGCCATGGTGATCCGCATCAACCCGTGGGCGACATCGTTGGTGATCGAGAAGCTGGCTTGCATCGACGAATTGTCGCGCAGCAACGGTTTCCAGATCGTTTAACCCGACAAAAAGCGAACGTCCCGGTACGAACGGACGATCTTATGTTGCGCGGTGCCGCACCGTGAGCCAGCCGAACGCAGCATAGATGCCGAGCGCCGGCCAGCCGCCATCGGTGGCGAAGAGATAGGCCGCGCCGATCGCCGCCAGCGCGGCGGCGGCGGGCACCGCGATCCGCAGCGGCAGCGACGCGGCCAGCAGCACCGCGCCCGCGACGCTGGCCACCACCGCCTGTACCCCCAGCCAGACATAGGAGGCGGCGGCACCGATCGATCCGGTCCCCGGCAGCTTGACGGTGGCATAGCCCCGCATAGCGTTGGGGAAGCTGTCGGCGGCAAGGTGCAGGCCGATACCGATCGCGAGGCCCGCCATCACCGGTCGCCAGCGCGTGGCGAACAACGCTAGCGCCAGCGGCAGCAGCGAGTGGGTCAGGCCGCTGCGGTGGCCGATCGGCAGCAACAGGTCGAGATCGGGCAGCGTCGTGCCGGCAATGCCCGCCAGCACCGCCGCAACGCCCTGTACCCAGGGGCGCGGCGACCGGTCGGCCAGCGCGACCGCCGCGACCAGCCACAGCACGCACACGAGCAATCCCACAAGAATCCCCTTCCGCCGCGCAACCGTGCCGCCTAACACGGGACCATGTGGCAGCTCCTGCAATTCCCGCTATGTCCTTTCTCGCGGAAAGTCCGCCTGCTGCTGGCGGAAAAGAGCATCGGCTACCAGCCGGTGCGCGAATCGCCGTGGGCGCGGCGCGACGAATTCCTGCACATCAACCCGGCGGGCCAGACCCCGGTGATGATCGACGACGCGGCCGGCGTGCGGCTGATCGATTCGATGGCGATCTGCGAATATATCGAGGAGACGGGCGACAAGCCGGCGATGCTGAACGGCAGCGCCGCCGACCGTGCCGAGCAGCGGCGGCTGGTGACGTGGTTCGACACGCAATTCTACCGCGAGATCACCGGCCCGCTGCTGATGGAGCGGATGGAGAAGCGCATCGTCCACCGCCAGACGCCCGACACGCGGGTGCTGCGCGAGGCGATGAAGGCGGCGGTCGAGCATCTCGACTATATCGACTATCTGCTCGACCACCGGCAGTGGATCGGCGGCGCGACGATGAGCCTCGCCGACCTGGCCGCCGCCGCGCAGATTTCGATCGCCGACTATCTGGGCGGGATCGATTTCAAGACGCACGACCTCGCCAAGCGCTGGTATGTCGGCATGAAGAGCCGCCCGAGCTTCCGCCCGCTGCTGGCCGAGCGGATGGAAGGCGTGCCGCCGCCGGCGGATTACGAGAAGCTGGACGTCTGAACCTGATGATCCGTTCGGTTCGAGCAGCTTCGAGCCTGTCGAGAAGAGGGTCGGGTGAACCATGCCCTGCTTGGGTATCAGGATTGTCCGGGGGACAATCCGACCCTCGTCGAGAACGCCTGCCCAGCGGAACCCCGTTCTCGATACGCGCTCTCGACTTCGCTCGATCGCTACTCGAACCGAACGGGGTTGAATGATTTTAACCACTTGACCGTGGTGCGACGGCCAAAGGTCACAAAGGTCACACTCGTGCGCGTTTCGCGATGTGCGTGACCTCACCCAATCGGCAGGGCGGCGGAATCTACGGTGGGAAAGAGCACCGGCGATCATGGCGACGTCCACGCCTGTAGGAAAGTCCTACCCGCCCAGTGCCTTTTGCCGGCGGCGCTGCACCGACGAGCCGAGCCCGATCGCCTCGCGATATTTCGCGACGGTGCGCCGGGCGATGTCGAAGCCCTTGGCGTTCAGCAGTTCGACCAGCGTGTCGTCGGACAGGATCTTCTTGGGGTCTTCGGCCGCGATCAGCGTGCGGATCGCGTCCTTGACGGCGAGGGCCGACACCGCCTCGCCGCCATCGGCGGACTGGATCGCGGAGGTGAAGAAGTATTTCAGCTCGAACAGCCCGCGCGGGCAGGCGAGATATTTGTTGGAGGTCACCCGGCTGACGGTCGATTCGTGCATCTCGATCGCCTCCGCCACCTTCGCCAGCGTCAGCGGACGGAGATGGGCGACGCCGTTGCGAAAGAACGCCTCCTGCTGCTTCACGATCTCGGTCGCGACCTTCAGGATGGTGCGCTGCCGCTGGTCGAGCGCCTTCACCAGCCAGTTGGCGCTGGCGAGGCAGTCCGACAGCCATGCCTTCGACGATTTGTCGCCGTTCGCGCTCAGTTCGGCGAAATAGCCGCGATTGACCAGCACGCGCGGCAGGGTGGCGCCGTTGATCTCGACCGCCCAGCCGGTGCCCCGCGGCGCGACGAACAGGTCGGGGACGACCGATTGCGTGCGTTCCCCGCCGAAGCGGCAGCCGGGCTTGGGATCGTAGCTGCGCAACTCGCGGATCATGTCGGCGAGGTCTTCGTCGTCGACGTCGCAGATGCGGCGCAGCTGTGGCAGCGCACCGCGCGCGACGAGGTCGAGATTGTCGATCAGCCGCGCCATGCAGGGGTCGTAGCGGTCGACCTCCTTCGCCTGGATCGTCAGGCATTCGGCTAGGCTGCGCGCGCCGACGCCGCTGGGGTCGAAGGTCTGGACGATGCCCAGCACCGATTCGACCCGCGCCAGCGGCACGCCGAGGCGGTTGGCGATGTCGAGCAGCGAGGCGGAGAGATAGCCGCATTCGTCGATCTGGTCGATGATCGCGCTGGCGATGAACAGGTCACCGCCGGCGACGCAGGCCCCGGCCTGTTGCAGCAGATGGTCGGTCAGCGAGATGTCGTCGCTGGCGAAGGCGTCGAGATCGGGCGCGTCCTCATAGCCGCCGCTGCCGGTCGCGCCGAGGCCGAGGCCGCCGTCGAGCGAGCCGACGCCGTCCGACGCGCTGTCGTGGTGGAAGGTTTCGCCCAGGTCCATGTCGAGCGATTCGCCGCTCGCCGCGCCGATCCCGAGCAGTTCGTCCGATCCGGCAGGGTCGGACGATGATGGCGTCTCCGGCGCTTCGAACACGGGGCCGTCGTCGTCGCCGCCGCTGCCGCCCGAATCGAGCAGCGGATTCTTCTCGACCTCCTCGGCGATGAACCCCTCTATCTCCAGATTCGACAGCGCGAGCAGGCGGATCGCCTGCTGCAACTGCGGCGTCATCACCAGCGATTGCGACTGGCGCAGGTCGAGGCGAGGGGCGAGGCTCATGACGGTTAGAGTTCGAAGCCTTCGCCGAGATACAGGCGGCGGACATTGGCGTCGGCGACCAGTTCGGCGGGCGAGCCGGCGAACAGCACGCGCCCGTCATAGATGATGTAGGCGCGGTCGACGATTTCCAGCGTCTCGCGGACATTGTGGTCGGTGATGAGCACGCCGATGCCGCGCGATTTCAGCTGGATCACGAGGTCGCGGATGTCGGCGATCGAGATCGGGTCGATGCCGGCGAACGGTTCGTCGAGCAGGATGATCGTCGGGTTGGCGGCCAGCGCGCGCGCGATCTCCGCGCGGCGCCGCTCGCCGCCCGACAGCGCCATGGCCGACGCGGTGCGCAGGCGGGTGAGGCCGAATTCGTCGAGCAGCTGTTCGAGCCGCGCGGCGCGCGCCACCTTGTCCGGTTCGGCCAGTTCGAGGACGGCGAGGATGTTCTTTTCGACCGACAGCCCGCGGAAGATCGACGTTTCCTGCGGCAGATAGCCGAGGCCGAGGATCGCACGGCGGTACATCGGCAGCGCGGTGATATCCTCACCGTCGAGCAGGATGCGGCCGGCGTCGGGCTTCACCAGCCCCATGGCGGAATAGAAGCTGGTGGTCTTGCCCGCGCCATTGGGGCCGAGCAGACCGACGACCTCGCCGCGGCCGACCGACATCGACACGTCGGACAGCACGACGCGCTTGTCGTAGGACTTGGCGATCGACACGACCGACAGGCCGCGATCCGACGGGATCTCGGCGAACGGGCGCGCTTCGGTGGCGGGTGTCAGCAGGGTGGTGTCGGGCATCGGCAACGTCCTGATCGCATGGCGACGGTTATCGAGGCGTTACCGCCGCGACTTTGGCAGGATTATTGCATGACGGGCGCGGGAAAGGAAAGCACGGATCGGTGGGTTGGGTGAGATGTGCGGCCAATTCCCGTCTGCCATCGACCCCCGATTGTTCGTCCTGAGTAGCCACTGAGCTTGTCGAAGGGGCGTATCGAAGGACTGGCGCCAAGTGCTTCGATACGGGCCTTCGACACGCTCAGTCCCTACTCAGCACGAACGGTTTGGCTACTTTGGCCCGGCGTCAGTTGCGCTTGGGCACCGAGAAGCGGCCGGTCACGCGCCCGCCGCTCTGCTGCACGGTGCCGCCGGATGTCGTGCCGCCGCCCACGCCCGATCCGTCGATCGTCGCGCGGCCGGTGTCGAGGTCGATCGACAGCCGCCCGCCGTTGAGCGTGTTGGCCCCCTGTGTCAGGCGGACGCCGCCGATCATCGTCACCACGCGGCGGTTGATGTCGTACACGGCGAAGCGCGAGCGCGCGGTCTGGTCGGGGCGGGTCAGCACGACGTTGCCGGTTGCGTCGATCCGCGTCGCCTGTGGCGCGCCGTCGGTGATCTGGCCGGTATAGGCGATGACGACGCGATCGGCGTTCAGCGTCATCGTCGACTGGCGGAACACCGCGCCGCCGGTGAAGACCGCGCGCCGCTGCTTGTCCTGCAGCTCGATCGCGTTGGCCGAGATGTCGATCGGCGCGTTCGAATCATGTCGCGTCTGCGCCGGGGCCGAGCCTGCGATCGCGAGGAGGCCGATGGTGGCGAGGAAGCCGGGGAGCGCAGGGCGAATCATGGCCGACTATTTCGTGCGTGCCGGGTCGATGCGCAAGCGCGCATTGCCGGTCAGCCGCACGGTGCGTTCCTCCAGATCGGCGTCGAGCCGGTCGCCGCTGAAATTGCCCATCGACGTGGTGCCGGTGACCGCGCTGCCGCTCCGCAGGCGACGGGTCTTGAGGTCGACGGTCGCGTTGGTGGTGTCGAGCGCATAGCCGTTGGCGGCGCGGAACCGGATCGGCCCCAGCACCTGCACCTGTTCGGTGTCCATGTCGTAGCGCCCGCGCGGCGCCGTCAGCCGGGCCGGGCCGTCGGGCAGGCGGATGCCGGCGGCGAGCTGCTGCATATGCACCACCGGTTCGGCCGAGCTTTTCTGCACCGCCGACCCGGCGTCGATGACGAAGGGCTGCCCCTTGGCATCCTGTCCGCGATATTCGGCGGCGCGCAGCCGCATGCGTTCCTGCGCGACGTCGACCTTGTTCTTGTCGAGGACGAAGCTGGTGTCGCCGCGCATGAACAGCGGCGCCATCACCAGGAACGCCGCCAGCACGCCGATCGCGATCGGCAGCGCGACCATCAGCAGCGCGATCAGCCGGTCATGCGCGCTGCCGGGTGCGGCGCGACGCTGTCGGCGCGTACGTTCCTGGCGGGCGATCTCCGACATGCCGGTCCTCTAGATGTGCGCGAAAATGTCGGTTTCCGGCCAGCCGGCAAGATCAAGTCGCGCGCGGTGCGGGAGGAAGTCGAAACAGGCCTGCGCCAGATCGCTCCGCCCCTCGCGCGCCAGCCGCTTCGCTAGTTCCTCGCGTAGCGCATGCAGGAAGCGCACGTCGGACGCGGCATAGTCGCGCTGCGCCTCCGACAGCACCGGGCCGCCCCAGTCGGACGACTGCTGCTGCTTGGAGATATCCTGCCCCAGCAATTCGCGGACCAGTTCCTTGAGCCCATGCCGGTCGGTATAGGTGCGCACCAGCCGCGACGCGATCTTGGTGCAGAACACGGGCGCGGCGACGACGCCCAGATAATGTTCGATCGCCGCCAGGTCGAACCGGCCGAAATGATACAGCTTCACCCGGTCCGGATCGGCCAGCACCGCCTTCAGGTTCGGCGCGGCATAGGTGCTGCCGGGGTTGAAGCGCACCAGATGCTGGTCCTCGCCACCGTCCGACAGCTGCACCACGCACAGCCGGTCGCGCGGGGTGATGAGGCCCATCGTCTCGGTATCGACGGCGATGTCGGCACCGGGAGCGAAGACGCCTTCGGGCAGGTCTTCTTCGTGAAAATAAACGGTCATCGGTAGCGCCTAGCGGTTGGAGGCGGGTTTGAAAACTCGCTTGGCGCGAGATTCGCGGTGCCAGCCCGCTCCCCCACCCGGCCACCCATCGAGAATACCGTGTGGGTGGCCGGGTGGGGGAGCGGGCTGGCGCCGCATGTCGGGCATTCGCCCGGCATCAGGAAGCAGCGCCCTCGCGGGCGAGACGCTTTTTCGTCTTCGATCGGCGCGAGACGATGTTGAGCGTCTCGACCCCGGCGGAGAACGCCATCGCCGCATAGATATAGCCCTTGGGAACATGCACGCCGAAGCCGTCGGCGATCAGCACCGCGCCGATCATCAGCAGGAAGCCCAGCGCCAGCATGACGACGGTCGGGTTCGCGTTGATGAAGCGCGCCAGCGGATCGGCGGCGACCAGCATGATCGCGACCGTCACGATGACCGCCGCCATCATGATCGGGACCTCGTCGGTCATGCCGACCGCGGTCAGGATCGAATCGATCGAGAACACCATGTCGAGCGCGACGATCTGCGCGATCGCCGAGCCGAAGCCGATCGCGGCCTTGCCCTTCCGGTCGAGCGCGTCGCCGGTCGGTTCGTCGTCCATCGTGTGATGGATTTCCTTGGTCGCCTTCCACACCAGGAACAGCCCGCCCGCGATCAGGATCAGGTCGCGCCACGAAAAGGCGGTTTCGAAGGCCGGCCGGCCATAGCCGTCGGGCGCGCCCTGCAGCCCCAGGTCGAACACCGGCGTGGTCAGCGAGACGATGAACGCGATCATCGACAGCAGCAGCAGCCGCATGACTAGCGCGAGACCGATACCGATTCGCCGCGCCAGCTGCTGCTGATGCGGGGGCAGCTTGTTCGACAGAATCGAGATGAAGATGAGGTTGTCGATACCGAGAACGACCTCCAGCACGACCAGCGTGAGGAAGGCGGCCCAGGCGGTCGGGTCGGCCAGAAGCGCGAAAATGGTATCCATGGGGCGATTCTGTGCCGGTTTCGCCACAATATGACAAGGTTCGCGGCCAGCGGAACGATTGCAGCGGCGAAATTCGTTTGGGACCGTGCGCTTTTAGGCTATGACAAGCGAGTGGCACCCGGTTTGGCGGTGCCCGGACACCTGCGTTTTTCGCTCGACGCTTGGGTTTACGATGAAGTTGGGCGAACCGGGAAGACGAACAGGGCAATGAGTTTCGATCGAGGACGGCGCGGCGAGCGCGGTGGGCGCGGCAGGGACAAGCGCGACGGTTTTGGTGACGAAGGCGGCGGCAGCAGCTACGGCGGCGGCGGCGGTTTCGGCGGCGACCGCGGTGGCTTCGGCGGCGGCGGGTTTGGCGGTGGCGGCTTCGGCGGCGGCGGCGGCGGTTTCCGTGGCGGCGGTGGTGGCGGCGGCTTCGGCGGCGGCGGTGGCGGCTTCGGTGGTGGCGGCGGCGGTGGCCGCGGCATGCCCCCGCAGGTCGTCGGCGAGGCGACAGGCGTGGTCAAGTTCTTCAACGCGCAGAAGGGCTTCGGCTTCGTGGTCCGCGACGACGGCGGCGAGGACGTGTTCGTGCACATCTCGGCGGTCGAGCAGGCTGGTCTCAGCGCGCTTGCCGAAGGGCAGCCGATGGGCTTCACCCTCGTCGATCGTGGCGGCCGCATCTCGGCGACCGACCTGAAGATCGACGGCGAGCCGATGGAAGTCACCGGCGGCGGTGCCCCGCGTGAACCGCGCGAAGCACGTGATGCCGGCCCGCGTGGCGGCGGCATGGGCGGCCCGCAGCGGCAGCTGACCGGCGAGCGCGCGAGCGGCGTCGTGAAGTTCTTCAACGCGATGAAGGGCTTCGGCTTCATCCAGCGCGACGATGGCCAGCCGGACGCATTCGTCCACATCTCGGCCGTCGAGCGCGCGGGTCTGCCGACGCTCAACGAAGGCGACCGGCTCGAATTCGAGCTGGAAGTCGATCGTCGCGGCAAGCACGCAGCGGTGAACCTCAACAAGCTTTGAGGTTTCGCCACGGCGATGAAATCAGGGCCGGCTGTCCTTCGGGATAGCCGGCCCTTTTTCGTCTGGGGGAAAGAAGATGGACCGTGCCACACCCAACCTGCCGTCGCGCGATTTCGCGGTGACGTCGGCCTTCTTCGCCAAGCTCGGTTTTGTCGAGGGCTGGCGCGATGCGGGGTGGATGATCCTGACCCGGGGCGCGCTGCAGCTCGAATTCTTTGCGTGGCCCGACTTCGATCCGGCGACCAGCGGTTATGGCAGTTGCCTGCGACTGGACGACGTCGACGCCTTCTATGCGGTGGCGGTGGCCGCCGGCGTGCCGGAGAAGGCCGAGGGCTTTCCCCGGTTGCAGCCGCCGGTCCCGCAGCACGGGTTGCGGATCGGAGCGTTGCTCGATCCCGATTGCTCGCTGCTGCGGTTGATCGGGGAGGGGTGAAGAGGCCGGCCGGCTATTCGTATCGGCCCCTCGACATGGTCGAAGCTATCGGAGGGTAGAGGCCGATCCCTCCGCCCGGAACGTCGCCCCGGCGGAGGCCGAGGCCTCTCGCGGCGCCTGCTGCGCTTTACCCCGAGAGATCCTGGCCTTCGCTGGAATGACGCTCGTTTCGAACGGGATGGGTCAGGCCGAAGCCGGCGCGCTTTCAGCTTCGAGGATAGCCGAGCCGATGTGCTACCCGGCTAGCACAGAGGCCGGCGAGACAATAGCCGAGGAAGTCGAGCGGTTCGTCGAACCAGCGGGTGCCGGCAATGCCGATGATCGCCATTGCCGCGCCGATGAAGCCGCCGGCGATCAGCCCGAAGCGCAGCGCGTCGCTGCGGCGCTGCCGTCCCGATCGTATCGCGAAGTCCCATAGCGGCAGCCCGAGCATCAGACAGATCGGTACTGCGATGCACGATCCGACGACAATGCCGAACAGCCCCAACTGCATCAGTCCGGGGAGGCGGTCGTCGACGACCGATCCATGGTCGATCCCCTCTCGCAATCCCCAGGATGCGATCAGAATGGTAACTGCCGCCATGGCCGCGACGCTGACCGATGCGATGCGCCGGCAGACCGACGGTGCGGCAACGTTCACGCGACCGTCTCCACCGCCGCTGCGCCCTGTACCCGCCGCAACCCCGCGCGCGGCGGCAGGTCCGCCGGTTCGTTCAGATCGCGTACCAGCCCGGCCCGCCGCAGCGCCAGCAGCACCCACCAGCCGGGATCGTGCTGGCCCGGCAGGATTCCCAGTCGCGCCGATTCGGGAAAGGCGTGGTGGTTGCCGTGCCACGCTTCGCCGAAGGTGACGAGCGCGGCGGCGGGCAGGTCGTGGCCCTGCACGCCGGCGCCGTCGACCACCCAGCCCTGCGGCCCGCGGCGATGGGTGATGTGGCCGACCAGCCAGTGTCCGGTGACGCCGGCCGCGACCCGGACGGCCACGCCCCAGACCAGCCATGGCAACCCGCCGACCCACCAGAACAGCAACGCCCAGGGCAGTTGCTGCGCCATCCACGTCGATTCGAGCGCGCGCAGGAAGCGGTCGTCACGCAGATACCGCTCGGGCACGAAGCGCGGCGGATGGTCGAGGTCGAGCTGGCAGTGCATCTGCCACCACGCATCGCGCGCCATCGTGGTGCGGTGGGCGTGCAGCGGGTGGCAGTCGGGCTGGCGTTGCGCCCAGTCGCGCATGTCGTGCAGGTGGACCATGCCGATCGGCCCGGCCATGCCGACCAGCGTGCCGAGATATACGAGGACGCGTTCAACCCAGAGGGGCGCGGAAAAGCTGCGATGGATCAGCAGCCGGTGCAGTCCGATCGAATGGCCGGCGCACAGGGTGACGGCGCTGGTCGCGAGGAACAGCAGCACCGCGCCCGGCGTCACGAACCATGGTCCGGCGATCAGGGCGACCGCCGTCATGCCGCCGATCCAGATCGACTTGCGCGGTGCCCATCGCACCGTTCCCGCCACGGCGGAGGTTTCGGGCAGCGCCTTGATCCGGCGGGTCGAACGATCGGGCATAACGCGCTCCTTCGGTAATTAGGTATATTCCTAAATAGCGAAGCATGTTTGTCAAGCGGGATGGTCCGGCCTATATCGGCGGGATGCAACGTGTCTTCGAAGCGCTGGCGTCGGTGCCCCGGCGCAAGATCCTCGCCTATCTCGCCCATGCCGAAATGAGCGCGGGCGAGATCGCGGCGCGGTTCGACATGTCGAAGCCGTCGATCTCGCAACACCTGTCGATCCTCGATGCGGCGGGGCTCGTGACGAGCGAAAAGCGCGGGCAGTTCGTCTATTACCGGCTGGTGCCCGACAACCTCGCCAACACGCTGAACGGCTTCGTGCAGGAAGTCTGTCCGGTCGCACGGCCGCTCCGGCGCGAGAGCAGGGCACGCAACGGGAACCCCGACGCGTCCTGATCGTGTTGCAGGACACACGCGAAAGGGATCGACGATGGGCATGGTGCAGGACGGGGTGTGGACCAACGATACGCCGGTCGCGCCGACCGACGCGTCGGGCAATTTCCAGCGCGCCGAAAGCGGTTTTCGCGACTGGTTGACGGCGGATGGCGGGCCGGGGCCGGACGGGCAGGGCGGCGTGCCGGCGGAGCGGGATCGCTATCACCTCTATGTCAGCCTCGCCTGTCCGTGGGCGCATCGCACGCTGGTGGTGCGTGCGCTCAAGGGGCTGGAGGCGATGCTGCCGGTCACGGTCGTCGGGCCGCTGATGGGCGCGCAGGGGTGGAGCTTTGCCCCCGCGTTCGGCGGGACGGGCGATCCGGTGAACGGCGCCGACCATCTGCACCAGCTCTACACGCTCGCCCGACCCGGCATGACGGGCAAGGTCACGGTGCCGGTATTGTGGGACCGGCGCGAACGGCGGATCGTGAACAACGAATCGTCGGAGATCCTACGGATGCTGAACACCGCGTTCGACGATCTCGGCGCGCGGCCGGGCGACTATTATCCCCAAGCGCTGCGGGCGGAGATCGATGCGGTGAACGACCGGGTCTATCACAGCGTCAACAACGGCGTGTACCGCGCCGGCTTCGCGACGACGCAGGACGCCTATGACAAAGCGGTGCATGCGCTGTTCGATACGCTCGACTGGCTGGAGACGCGGCTGGCGGGCGACTGGCTGGTCGGCGATACGCTGACCGAGGCGGATATCCGGCTGTTCACCACGCTGGTGCGGTTCGACCCGGTCTATCACGGGCATTTCAAATGCAATGTCCGGCGGCTGATCGACTATCCGCGGTTGCGCGCGCTGGCCGAACGGGTCGCCGCGCTGCCCGGGGTCGCGGAGACGATCGACCTCGACCAGATCAAGACACATTATTATCGCAGCCACACGGCGATCAATCCGACCGGCATCGTGCCCGCCGGGCCGGCGGTGGCGTTCTGATCGGGTCGGACGCGGGCAGGACGGTTGCGAGGATAAGGACACCCATGATTCGCTGGATGCTACCGCTGACGCTCGCGCTCGCGACCACCGCCGCCGCGGCGCAGACCGGCACGCCGCCGGTGGCGCCCGCGCCCGTGCCGGTCGAGGGGATCGCGGCGCGGATCGTCGCGCGCTATCCGCACGATCGCACCGCCTTTACCCAGGGGCTGGTGTGGCATGACGGCGCGCTGTTCGAAAGTACCGGACAGCCCGGCGTGTCCGACGTGCGGCGGGTGCGGCTGGCCGACGGCAAGGTGCTGGCGCGTACGAAGCTGCCGGGGTTGCAGTTCGGCGAGGGGCTGGCGGTGGACGGCAACCAGCTGGTCAGCATCACGTGGCAGGACGGGATCGCGCATCGCTGGGACGCGAAGACGCTGAAGCCGGTCGGGCGGGCGCGCTATCCGGGCGAGGGCTGGGGCCTCGCGAACGATGGCACGTCGCTGATCCTGTCGGACGGGACGCCGACGCTGCGCTTCATGGACCCCAAGACGTTCAGGGAGCGGCGGCGGGTGACGGTCACCGCCAATGGGCGGCCGATACACAACCTCAACGAGCTGGAGATGATCGACGGCAGGCTGTGGGGCAATATCTGGCACCGCGACTATATCGTGCGGATCGATCCGGCGACCGGCGCGGTCGACGGGCTGGTCGACCTTGCGCCGCTGCGCGCCGAGCTGGGCGCGCTCGATCCGGAAGCGGTGCTGAACGGGATCGCGTGGGATGCGGCGGGCAAGCGGCTGTTCGTCACGGGGAAATGGTGGCCGACGCTGTTCGAGATCGCGCTGGAGCCGGTGGAACAATAATCCTGAACGACGCCCCGGCCTGCGTCGGGATGACGTTCGTGGTGGATCAGCTCACCATTTTCAGCAGCGTCGCGATCAGGTCGGCCTCCGCCGCCGGCTTGTCGGTGCGGATGCGGCTGATGCGGGGGAAGCGCATCGCGACGCCCGATTTGTGGCGTTTCGACGCGTGGATCGAATCGAACGCCACTTCGAACACCAACGTCTTTTCGACCTCGCGCACCGGGCCGAAGCGGTTGACCGTATGCTGGCGCACGAAGCGGTCGAGGTCCTTCAGCTCGGCATCGGTGAAGCCCGAATAGGCCTTGCCCACCGGCAGCAGCTCGCCGCCCTCGACCGGATCGGCGGTCCAGCAGCCGAAGGTATAGTCGGAATAGAAAGACGAGCGTTTGCCCGACCCGCGCTGCGCGTACATCATCACGCAGTCGGCGACGAGCGGATCGCGTTTCCATTTGTACCACAGCCCGACGCGGCGTCCGGCGATATAGGGCGAGTCGCGGCGCTTGAGCATTACGCCCTCGATCGCCGAATCGCGGGCGCGCGACCGGAGGTCGGCCAGCGCGGTGAAGTCGGCTGCGTCGATCACACGCGACAGGTCGAAGGTGGTGGGGTCGAGCGCGGCGACGAACGTCTCCAGCCGCGCGCGGCGTTCGGTCCACGGGCGTTCGCGCAGGTCTTGCGAGCCGTCGAACAGGATGTCGTAGAGCCGGACGAAGGCGGGGGATTCCGCCAGCATCGCCTTCGACACGATTTTTCGCCCCAGCCGCTGTTGCAGCGCGTTGAAGCTGGCGGCACCGGTGTCGTCGGCATGGAGCGCGTCGCCCTGTCCCAGCCCACGCACCAGCAATTCGCCGTCGAGGACGCCGGGGGTGCGGAACGCGGCGGCGACTTCGGGAAACGCGGCGGTGATGTCGTCGCCCGCGCGGCTGTAGAGCCGGGTCTCGCCGCCGACATGGACCAGCTGTACCCGGATGCCGTCCCATTTCCATTCGGCGGCATAGTCGGCGAGGTCGACGACGCCGTCGTCGAGCGGGTGGGCGAGCATGAACGGGCGGAACACCGGCAGGTCGGCGGCGTGCGGCTGTTCGCCGCGCCCCTCGGCCCAGGCGAACAGTTCGGTATAGGGCGGGACGAGGCCGTGCCACACTTCCTCGACCGCATCGACGTCGAGGCCGAACGCCTGCGCCAGCGCGGTTTTGGCGAGGCGGGCCGATACGCCGACGCGCAAGCCCCCTGTGGCGAGTTTCAGCAGCGCGAAGCGTTCGTCCGATTCGAGCCGGTCGAGCATGTCCGCCAGCGCGCGCGGCGCGTCGGAGCGCGACAGGCTGCCCAAGCGGGTGACCACGGCGTCGAGCGTCAGTGGAACGGGATCGGGGACCGCGCCCGGCGGCGGTTCGGGCCACAGTAGCGCGACCGTTTCCGCCGTGTCGCCCACGAAGTCACGGCTCATCGCGAACAGCACCGGATCGGTGCGTTCGATGATGAGCGTGCGGATCGTCGCCGACTTGACCGCGGGCAGGTCGAGATCGCCGGTCAGCGCGGCGATCGCCCAGCCCCGGTCGGGATCGGGCGTCTCGCGCAGATAGGCGCCGATCAGCGCCAGCTTGGCGTTGCGCGACCGGGTGTAGATCAACCGGTCGAGCAGGTCGGCAAAGGCCCGCATCGCGTGCGCGTCAGTCGAGCGCGCGCTTCACGCCCTTGCCCGCCAGCAGCCCGAGGACCAGCAGCACGACGAACACGGCGATCGCGACGAAGAACAGGATCTTGGCAAGGCCGACGAACGCGCCACCGATCCCGCCGAAGCCCAGCGCGCCCATCACCAGACCGACCACCAGAAAGATCACCGCCCATTTCAACATGCCATTCGCTCCGTAGCCCGGCGGCGTCGTTGCCGCGATACAGGGGGGAGCGCCCGACAGGGGTTGCGGTTCCGACCCGGACGGCGCGGGGGCAGCAAAAAGCCCGCCGGTGGCGGATGCACCGGCGGGCTTCGGGTCGCTGGCGGGCGGGAGGTCAGCCCTTGCGGGCGGCCTCGAACAGGAACCATGCGCGTTCCTCGGCCTGGTCGATCCAGTCGTCGGCGAGGCTGCTGGTGGCGGTGTCGCCGGCATCCTCGGCGGCTTCGCGGGCTTCGCGCAGGCGTTCGACCAGCTTGAGATTGTCGTCGCGCAGTTCGGCGAGCATGTCGTCGGGCTTCACGAAGTCCTTGTCATTGTCCTTGATCGCGGTGCGACGCGCGATGTCGCCGATCGAGCGCAGCGTCGTGTTGCCGGTCTTGCGCACGCGCTCGGCGATCACGTCGGTGACCGCGAGGATCTGCGACGCCTGATCGTCGAGCATCAGGTGATAGTCGCGGAAATGCGGGCCGGACACGTGCCAGTGGAAGTTCTTGGTCTTCAGATACAGGGTGAAGCAGTCGGCAAGGGCGGCGTTCAGGCCGTCGGCGACGCTGGCGACCTTGTTGTTGGGCAGGTCGGTGGGCGTGTCGAGCGCGGGGTTGGTCACGGCGGGTTCTCCGGCTGGATATGATTCGGTTGGGCAACGATCGCACCGCCGATTCTTTCCCGCCGCCGTCGCGCAAAATATCCGCTGACGTCGATCGACGCGGTGGATCACAGCAGGCGCAGCGCGCCGAGGCCAAGGACCGCGCCGGCGATCAGCAACAGGCCGCCGACCACCGGCCGGACCCGGCGTAACGGCAGCGCCAGCCAGCCGCGCTCGCCCAGCGTCGCCGCGGCGGCGGACAGCGCGCCCGCCGCCAGCGTCGAGCCGACCGCCCCCGCGACCGGATCGGGCGTGCGGGCGACGAGCGCGAAGACGAGGAACTGGCCACGGTCGCCGAACGCGAGGATCGCCATGCCCAGCAGCCCGGTCAGCCAGCCCGGCAGCCGCCAATGGTCCAGCCGGTCCCTGATCCGCGCCGCGACCAGCGCCGATCCGCCGGCCGACAGCAGGGCGAGGGCCAGCAGCAGGTTGCGGGCATTGGGGGTCAAATGCGGCGCGACCAGCGCACCCGCCGCCGCGGCAACCCCGAAGCCGATCGCCTGCGCGACGATGCCGGCGATCGTCGCGCCGCGTCCGTGACGGTCGGCGAGGATCGCGGCGAGCAGCGCCGGCCGGTCGCCGACCCCCGCCAGCAGGACCGCGACGAACGCGGGAACGAGCGGGTCCATCGCTGTGGTGGAAATCAGTCGGCGAGGCGTACCGTGCAGACCGCGGCGTAGGCCTGCGCCGTGGCCGCATCGCTGCGCCCGCAGCGCACGGCTTCGCGGGCCAGCGCGGTCCATTCGCCGATCGAGCGCCGCTCGCCGCGTGCGATCGCTGCGTCCATGACGGCGAGCACCGACAGCGCGGGCAGGCTGGCTTCGGCAGTGGCGATCGCGCGAATCGCCTCGATCTCGGCAAAGGGGTGGGTACGGCCGCCAAGGGTCATCGCCCGCTCCGCATCGATATGCACCGACTCGATCCGCATCACCGCCTCCCAATCGCCTGATTCACAACATGCCGGCGACAGGTTACGTTCCGGTGAAGGGCTGCGGCCTTGACTCGGCCACGCGATTGCCCCATGCGCCCCCAACTTGCAGCAGCCCGCGTCGTGGCGGGTCGCTTTCCATTGTCATTTCGCGGGCGTCAGGCCCAAGGGGTTTTTGGGTCATGGCAAAGCCGACCACCGTCAAGATCAAGCTCGTCAGCTCGGCCGATACCGGCTTCTTCTATGTCACCAAGAAGAACCCGCGCAACCAGACCGAGAAGCTGACCTTCCGCAAGTACGATCCCGTCGTGCGCAAGCATGTCGAGTTC
Source organism: Sphingomonas sp. 2R-10 (assembly GCF_030062225.1). Lineage (NCBI taxonomy): Bacteria > Pseudomonadati > Pseudomonadota > Alphaproteobacteria > Sphingomonadales > Sphingomonadaceae > Sphingomonas > Sphingomonas sp. 2R-10. The sequence goes on along the minus strand of NZ_JASCXF010000043.1, from coordinate 4,169 downwards.
AAGGAAGCCAAGATCAAGTAAGCGCGTCCGGTCCTTGCCGGGCCGGTCCGTTTCGCGAAAACCCGCCGGGTGCCGACAGGGCATCCGGCGGGTTTTGCGTTGTGGGGGTGTGACGGATGTGTCGACGCTCGTCCCATCGTCGTCCCGGATCAGTTCCAGGGTAACGGCGTGCAGGTCGGTGCCGCCAACGTCCGTCATTCCCGCGAAGGCGGCAATCCATAGCTACTACCGTTTCGGCAGGAAGGGCGACGTCGGCGCCTATGGACTCCCGCCTACGCGGGAGTGACGAAAGGGGCGGGTCGCACCCGAAGCCCCAACGCCACCTACCCCCGCGAATCGCGCCCCGGGTCGCGATCGGCATTGAACGCATCGACCGCGGCGTCATGGCCCGATCCGTTGCTCAGGAACACCAGCGCCATCAGCACGCCGCCCAGCATCACCGATCCGCCGACCCCGCCCAGCGTCGCGGCGGCGGTCACCCAGTGCATCGAACCGATCCACCACCAGATGCCGGCCAGCGCCACCAGCGCCGCGACCACCGACACCCCGGCCATGATCTTGAGCATCCAGCGAAACCGCGCCCACGCAAAGGCGGCATAGTCGGGATCGTCGAGGTCGTTCGCCATGGCTTTTCAATGGGCGCGAAGCGTGGAATTCTCAAGCCGGAGACACGGGCAGGCAAGGCTGCCCGTGCCGGCGACAGGAGAGGGCGATGACGATCGCAACGATTTCGGGTGGACGCGACGTGGTGTCGGTAGGCGCCGACCGGCCGGTGCGCGAGGTGGTGGCGCTGCTGGCGCAGCATCGCATCGGCGCGGTGCCGGTACTGGTCGAGGGACAGGTCGCCGGCATCTTTTCCGAACGCGACATGATCCATGCGCTGGTCGAGGTCGGCGCGGGTGCGCTCGACATGGCCGTCGGCGAACGGATGACCAGCCCGGCGATCACCGTGACGCCGCAGGTATCGGTGCTGGGCGCGCTGTCGCTGATGACGCAGCGGCGCATCCGCCACCTGCCGGTGGTCGAGGACGAACGGCTGGTCGGGTTCGTGTCGATCGGCGACCTCGTCAAGCACCGCATCGACGGGATCGAGGCGGAGGCGCGGGCGATGCGCGACTATATCCAGCAGGCGTGAGCGCGTTTGGAATGCGTCGAGGCGCATTCACGGCACCACCCTTCACCCGCATTCCAACGAGCCTGCGGCTCGTCGGAACCTTGGCGGGTTTCGCCCGCTCCCCCACCCGGCCACCCACAGCGTATCCTTGATGGGTGGCCGGGTGGGGGAGCGGGCTGGTGCCGCCCGAAACTCGCTCTTTCGCGAGTTTCCAAACAACCTTTGAGGACAGACGGTGTTGACCGGCAGTTAAGGCCGGCGCGATACAGCGTGTCCATGTCCTCGCCCACGATCGCCGAACACCTCAACTGGCACGTCAAGCAGTGGCTGCACCGGCGGCTGGCGCGGCGGGTGCTGACGACGCCGCCGATTCCGCACGGCGACGATGGCGTCATCCTGTTCTCGATGATCGGGACGGCGGTGCTGCTGCCCTATCTGGTCGCGGTGAAGTCGCTGCGGCAGCAGCTGGGGCGCGGACGGGTGGTGATCCTAGACGACGGTACGCTGACCGCCGGGGATCACGCCGTGCTGGCGCATCACCTGAACGATCCGCGCATCGTCGCGATCGGCGATGTCGATACCGGACCGTGTCCGCGCGGCGGGACGTGGGAGCGGCTGCTGACGATCCTCGACCTGCGGACCGACGCCTATGTGATCCAGGTCGATTCGGACACGGTGACGCTGGGCGACCTGACCGAGGTGCGCGCGGCGATCGATGCGGGCCGCGACTTCACCCTGCGCGGCGAGGCGAGCGCCGAGAGCCGCGCGGCGGACGCGATCGCGCGCGACCGGGCCGGCGTCGACCCCCGGCGTCCCGGCCTGCATGTGCAGGACGCTGCCGAGGCTGCGATCGGATCGGTCGCGATTCCCGGCCATCCCGTGCTGCGATATGTCCGTGGCTGTTCGGGTTTTGCCGGCTTCGCGCCGGGCGGTCCGGGGCGGGCGCTGGCGGAGGGCTTTTCGCAGGCGATGGACGATGCGATCGGCCGGGCGAGCTGGTCGCGCTGGGGCAGCGAGCAGGTGACGTCGAACTTCGTCGTCGCCAATGGCCGCGATCCGCTGCTGCTGCCCTATGCCCGCTATCTCAACTTCTGGAACGCCGCGCTGTTCGGCCGGGCGCATTTTCCGACCGATCCCGCGTTCGTCCACTTCATCGGCACCTATCGCTTCCACGGCGATGCCTATCTGTCGGCGACGCGTACCGCGATCGAACGGCTGGGTCAGGACTTGCGCAGCATCGCCCATGCGTCGAGCACGGCGCTGCGGGCGAACAGCCACAGCGACCCGGCATAGACCATGCCGCCGACGGCGGCCGACAGTGCCAGCATCGGTGCCGGCGACAGGGGGGCGGCAACCCGTGCGGCCAGCGTCACCGCGCCGGCCATCGCCGCGCCCGCGCCGAACGCCGGCGCGACCGCGCGCAGGAAGGCGCCGGCCGACAGTCCGATCACCGGCAGCGCCCGCGCGGCGACGATCGCCAGCAGCAGCGGGTGCGCGACGATCCACGCCCCGGCCACCCCCTCGATCCCGAAGCGCGCGCCGATCAGGAACGCGATCGGCAGGATGACCGCGCCGATCGCGGTGGTGCCGGCGGTCGTGCCTGGCCTGCCCAGCGCATCGACCGCGGGGGGAAACAGCGCCTGCAACGTCATGAACGGCATGGCGAGGCCGAGCAGCACGACCAGCGGCGCGGCCTCCGACCATTTCGGCCCCAGCGCGATCGCGACCGCCGGCCCGGCCGTCACCGCCAGCCCGACGAAGAACGGTACCGCGATCAGCATCAGCACCCGTACCGACCGCACGAACCCCTGTGCCACCGCTGCCGGATCGTCGCGCATCTTCGCATAGGCGGAAAAGGCGACCTCGTTGATCGGCGGCACGACCTTGTTCGTGAAGATCTGGGTGAGGAACAGAGCGGTGGTATAGACGCCGACGGCATGGGCATCGAATGCGCGCCCGGCGACGAGGATGTCGGCCTGGCTCTGCGCGAAGCCGAGCAGGCTCGCGCCGGCAACGACTCCGCCATAGCGGGCGAGGTGCCCGGCGCCGCGAAAGTCGAAGCTCGGCCACATCCATGCCCGGGCTGCGGTCATCATCCCGATCGCGCGGGTGGCGAACATCACGGCGGGCGCCAGCACCAGCGTCCACACTCCCAGCCCGGCATAGGCGCCGCCGATCGCCGCAAGGGCTGCCAACAGCGACGACAACAGGTTGACCTGCGCCTGCCGGTGGAAATCCATCCGTCGTGCGAGCAGCGCATAGGCGAACGAACTGAATGGCGTGGTGACGTAGAGCAGCGCCTGGACGCGCAGCAGGTCGGCGACGAACGGCTCGCGGTAATAGGCGGCTGCCAGCGGCGCGAGCAGGAACTGCAATCCACCCAGCAGCAGGTTGAGCATCAGCAACATGCCGAACACCTGCCGCTGCTGGTGGCGCGTCACCTCGCCATGCTGGATCAGCGCATTGGCGAGGCCGTGGCCGTTCAGCATGTTGAGCAGCAGCAGCACGACCCCGGTCATCGCCACCAGCCCGTAATCGCCCGGCGTCAGCAGCCGGATGACGAGGAAGGTGGAGGCCCATGACACGATCTGGCCGACGATCTGGCTCCCCGACCGCCAGATGACGGCACGCCGGACCTGATTCTGCAGCGATTCGGCGGGCGGCGCGGTTGATTCGGCGGAAGGTTCCATCGACCGACACTGTAACCCAACCGATTGATGGCGCGTAAACCCGCGGAAATCCGTCGATCTGCAACTTTCTCGACACAAAAGTGCAAAAAGCCGTTGACGGTTTCGGCAGGCCCCCGTAGAGGCCTGTTCACCGGACGGGGCGAGCCACTAGGAACGCTTCACCGGGACAGCGAAACGCAGGCGACGCGAACCGCCCCTCCTAAAAAAGGGGTAGCGAAGCGACGCCGGTTTCTTTGTCCGCTCTTTCACATAGTTGATGAGATGAAGGGACATGTGGGCGGCGGCTTGCGGTCTGTGGCATACAAGGTGTCATGGTATCGTTTAAAGCTAAGTCGGCTCATATGTCTTATTACAACCACCATATT
>NZ_JASCXF010000042.1:0-35956 GCF_030062225.1 Sphingomonas sp. 2R-10 | reverse complement strand
CCGCCCGTCCCCGCCCCGCCGCCCCCGGCGTGGCGCGCGATCGGCAGCGACGACGTCTACCGCCCGGTCGTCGTCACCGGCCGCTACCGTCCGCAAGCCGACACCTATACCCAAGCCGCGACGGCGCTCGGCGGCGGTTTCTGGGTCGTGACCCCGCTTGATACCGGGCGGTTCACCGTCCTCATCAACCGCGGGTTCGTGCCCCCGGCCCAGCGCGGGAAGGTGCCGGCCCCGACCGGCACCGTCACCGTGCGCGGACTGCTGCGCCTCACCGAACCCGAAGGCGGCTTCCTGCGCAGCAACGACCCCGCGGCCGACCGCTGGCACTCGCGCGACGTCGCCGCGATCGCCGCCAGACGCGGCCTGACCGGCACCGCTCCCTATTTCATCGATGCCGCCGCGACGCCCGGCACCACGTGGCCGCGCGGCGGGCTGACCGTCGTCACCTTCCGCAACAGCCACCTCGTCTACGCGCTGACGTGGTTCGGGCTCGCCGCGCTGCTGGCCGGCATGACATGGTGGGTCGCCCGACGCGAACCACGGGCGTAACATGCGACCGATGCAGCCCGCCCCCCCTTCCGCGACTCCGCTGCCGCCGCCGGCGGAAGGCGCGGGTCGCAACATGCTGCTGCTGGTGCAGCTGCGCTGGCTGGCAGTCGGCGGGCAGCTGGGCACGATCCTCGTCGTCGACGGGCTGCTCGGCATCCGCCTGCCGCTGTTGCCGATGGCGAGCGTGCTGGCGGCGCTGGTGCTGCTCAACCTCGTCACCCTCGCCCGCCGCTCGCGGTGGAGCGACACCAACCTGCCGCTGTTCGCCGCGCTGGTGCTCGACGTCGCGGCGCTGACCGCGCAGCTGTACCTGTCGGGCGGCGCGCGCAATCCGTTCGTCTCGCTCTACCTGTTGCAGGTGGTGATCGGCGCGATCCTGCTGGAGGTGTGGTCGAGCTGGGCGCTGGTTGCCATCACCAGCGGCGCGTTCGCGCTGCTCGGGCCGTTCCACCGCCCGCTGCAACTGCCCCCGGCCTATGTCAGCAGCCTGTCCGACGCTTATCTGATCGGCAACTGGATCAATTTCGTGCTGGCCGCGACGTTGCTGGTCGCCTTCGTCACCCGCATCGCCGCCAATCTGCGCGACCGCGATACCAAGGTCGCGCAACTGCGCCAGCGCGCGGTCGAGGAGGAACATATCGTCCGGATGGGACTGCTCGCCAGCGGCGCGGCGCACGAACTGGGGACGCCGCTGTCGTCGATCTCGGTGCTGCTGGGCGACTGGAAGAAAGAGCCGGCGATCCGGCGCGACCCGCGCTTCGTGGCCGAAGTGGACGACATGCGGGCGGAGGTCATGCGCTGCAAGGAGATCGTCTCCGGCATCCTGTTCGCCGCGGGCGAAGTGACCGGCGAGGCGCCGACCCGCACCACGCTGCGCACCTTCCTGACGGACACGCTCGACCGCTGGCGCGGCGCCGACCCGGCGCGCGCGGCGTTCGAGGACCGGCTGGGCCCCGATGTTCCGATCGTAGCCGACCGGGCGCTGGCACAGGCGCTGACCAACCTGCTCGACAATGCGGTGGAAGCGGGCGGACGGGCCATCGCGCTGATCGCGCTGCGCGATGGCGCGATGCTGCGCCTGACGGTGCGCGACGACGGCAACGGCTTTTCCGACCGGATCCTGTCCAGCCTCGGCAAACCCTATAACACCAGCAAGGACCGGCAGGGTGCCGGGCTCGGCCTCTACCTCGCCACCAACGTGCTGCGCCCGCTGGGCGGTACGATCGAGGCGCTGAACCGCGATGCCGGCGGGGCGGAGACGACGCTGGTGCTGCCGATCGATTCGCTGGCACTGGAGAAGACGCGATGACCGCCCGCCGCCTGCTGATCGTCGAGGACGACGCGACCTTCGCCCGCACGCTGTGCCGGTCGTTCGAACGCCGCGGCTATGTGGTGGAGGTGACCGGCGGTCCCGACCGGCTGGAGGAACTCGCCCGCGACTTCGCGCCCGACCATGCGGTGGTCGACCTGCGGCTGGGCGGCGCGTCGGGGCTGGCATGCGTGTCGGTGCTGTCGGCGATCGATCCGGCGATGCGGATCGTCGTGCTGACCGGCTTCGCCAGCATCGCGACCGCGGTCGAGGCGATCAAGCTGGGCGCCACCAACTATTTGACCAAGCCCGCCAATACCGACGAGATCGAGGCGGCGTTCGCACGGGTCGAGGGGAATGCCGCCGCCGACCTGACCGCCGCCCCCACGTCGATCAAGACGCTGGAATGGGAGCATATCCACCAGGTGCTGGCCGATACCGGCTTCAACATCTCCGAAGCGGCACGGCGACTGGGGATGCACCGCCGCACGCTCGCGCGAAAGCTCGACAAGCGGCATCTTTCCTGACCGCCGGGGGTTCGAATCTGCCCGCGCCTTGTGGTAACAGGCTCGCAAGGGGCACGGTTCATCGTGCGGCAGGGTCGCGTCGTTAGAAGGCGGCCAGCGCACCGGAAGAGTTTAGGATGAAAGCGATTACCGACCACCGCCATCGTTTCGACCGCATCGTGCGCCGCGCGCTGCTCGCCGGCATCGCCCTGACTGTCGCGGGTGCCGCGTCGGCGCAGGTCGTGCCGCCGCCGGTGGTGCCGACGCTGCCGACGACCGCGCCCATGGTGCAGCCGGTGCCCGCGCCCCTGCCGCTGCCGACGCTCAGCCCGGCGCAGGAGAGCGAACTGGCCCGGCTGCTGGCGCGCGACGAAGTGGCGCAGGGCCTCAAGGACCGCGAGCCGCAGCTGTCCAGCCTGACCGGGACCGCGCTGGTGCAGGCCGCGCTCGACCATGCCCATGCGGTGCGTGCGGGCCGGCTGGACAACAGCGATTTCCAGAAGGACTGGGCGATGCGGCCGCAGGGGTTCGATCCCCTCCCCTCGTTCCGTGATGCCGTGGCGAAGGACAGGCTGGCGGCATGGATCGCCTCGCTGCCGCCGCCCTATGCCGGGTACGACACGCTGGTCGCGGGTCTGGCGCGGTATCGCAAGATCCAGGCGAATGGCGGCTGGTCGACGATCGGCGCCGGTTCCGAACTGCGCATGGGCGGCAAGGGGCCGCAGGTCGCGGCGTTGCGCAAGCGGCTGGCGGTCGAGGATTCGGGACTGTCGGTCGGCGGCGACACGTTCGACCAGTCGCTGCTCGACGCGGTCCGCCGCGCGCAGCGCCGCTATGGCCTGAACCCCGCCGGACAGGTCGGCGCACAGACCGTCGCGTCGCTGAACGTGCCGGTTACCGAGCGGATCAAGCAGATCAAGGCGAACATGGAGCGGTGGCGCTGGCTGCCGACCGAGCTGGAAAAGAACCGCATCCAGGTGAATATCGCCGCTGCGGTGCTGACCGTGTTCGACGGCGACCAGCCGGTGACGTCAATGAAGGCGGTGACCGGGCGGCCGGGCGACGAGACGCCGATGCTGACCTCCACCATCCATTCGATAGTGCTCAATCCGCCGTGGAACGTGCCGTCGTCGATCGCCGACAAGGAACTGTGGCCGAAGGAGCGGGCGAACCCCGGCTATCTGAAGCGCAACGGTTTCCGCGTCATCGAGACCGAGGGCGGCGGGCGGCGCCTGCAACAGGCATCGGAGCGTAGCGCGCTCGGCCGGTTCAAGTTCGATTTCGACAATCCGTTCGCGGTGTATCTGCACGATACCCCGGCGCAATCGGGCTTCGCCAATTTCGACCGGCTCGCCAGCCATGGCTGCGTCCGCCTCGAAAAGCCCGAGGACCTTGCCCGACTGCTGCTGCGGACCACGCCCGAATGGCCCGATACGCAGATCGACGCGACGCTGGCGTCGGGCAAGACCGTGCGTGCGAAGGTCGCCGATCCGGTAAAGGTCTACCTGCTCTACTGGACCGCCTTCGCCACGCCGAACGGGACGATGAGCTTCCGCGAGGATCCGTATAAATGGGACGGCGTGCTGGCGAACAAGATCGCCGCACGCGCCGAAGCCAGCCAGTTGGCGGCACGATAGGGGAATGACGATGAAGAGCGGATGGCGCGTAGCGCTGCTGGCGGGCAGCGGCCTGTTGCTGGCGACCGGCGTGGGAGCGTGTTCGGGGTCGGACGAACCCGACGCCCCGATCGAGAACAGCGCGTTCGACGAGGAGGCACCGCCGCCGACCCCGCTGTCCGAGGAAACCGTCGAGCCGGCCCCGCCGGTCTTCGAAAACCTGTCGGCGGTCGCGCCGGTCGAAACGCTCCCCCCACCCCCGCCGGTCGAACCCGACCAGCAGGTACTGGACGACGCGTCCGCCACCGGCATGACCTCGCGCTCGACCCGCGGGCAGGACGACGACCAGCCGGTCGACGACGCGATGTCGAACCAGCAGGGCGAATAAGCCGGCGGCGGTTTCGGCCGCCGATCGGTCCGGGAAGGGCGGGGCGGCCGGTCGGTCGCCCCCATTCGCGTCGGACGATCGTCATTCACCGCGCGAAATCAGGGTCCGGCTGCCTGCGGCGGCGAAAGCCCCCGCCGCTATCGTCACCCCGGACTTGTTCCGGGGACCATGTGGCCATGAACGTCGTCGTCAGAGTTTGATCCATCCCTTTTGAAACGGGCGTCATCCCAGCGAAGGCTGGGATATCCCTGTGACGGCGTGCAGCAGGACCCGCTTAATACCCCAGCCTTCGCTGGGGTGACGTCTTCACGCAGACGGATCAAACCCTGTCGCGGCAAAGTGCACCATCGATCGCCGCGCCGTGGATCCCGGAACAAGTCGAGACCTCTGCGAAAGTCTCGAACAGAGCCAACGCCTCGCCGTACCCCGGCGAAAGCCGGGGTACAGTTGGAAAGGCTTTTCCGTATCTTACAACTGGGTCCCGGCCTCCGCCGGGGTACGGATTGAGAGCGTTCGTAGAGTTCTCGTACAAATCCGGGTGACGAAGGGCGTGGAGGTCACCTTGTCTGATGTCGAAGTCGCTCCACCGGCTCAACGGCATCTACGACGCATACTATCGGCGGGATGCGCCGGCCGGCTCAAGCCGCGTCGCGACTTCGTACCTCATCACGTCCGCACGTGTCCCGAACGCCGGCCTCACGCCGCCTGCGCAGCGCTTTCGACCGGCAACACCGGCGCATAGGCCCGGTCCAGATACAGGTTCGCCAGCTGGTAATGCGCATGCACGACCTGCTCGTGGTCGGCCTGCTGCGCCAGTTCCAGCTGCTGTTCGGCACGGCGTACGAAGTAGGACATTTCGTCCGGTCCAATCGAAGACACGACAACCTCTCGGGGACGTTCAAGCGTCCGTTTCTGATACTCGCCCGGTGGAACCGGACATGCAGAAAACGCACGACCGATGCCGGGGATGCGTGTCGCCGCAAATTCTGACGCCGTCATGACACCGGCTGGCGCAGCGCTCCGCTGCGGCGCCCCTATCACATCCGGCGGTGTTTCCCACCATAACGTCCGCCGATATACGCACCCAGCCGGTCCATCTCGCTCTTGGCGGCGACGACCGCATCGGACTGGCACGGCAGCGGATCATGCTCGCGGTCGGCGGCGCGGATGGCGACCTTCGCCGCGAGATCTTCGATATCGGCCCGCGACAGCAGGTTCTTTTCGCGCAACAGGCACAACAGGCTCTGCAGGATGACCATGCTCTTTTCGCCGGCGGCATCGCCCGGTTCGATCGGGTTCATCGTACCTCTCCTTATGTTATATTGGAGAGCATATGCCGATCGCGGGCGGACGCAAGGGGTCGCGACGGCGCGCCACCACCGGACGGCAGGGACCGTCACCCGGGGACGAGGGACACGAACCGCGTCCTGCCCGAAAGGTCGATTGCGGTCGTTCACCCGCCCCGGGTCGACCGTTGGCGTTTCAGATCAGACCGGCTGCCCCCGTCCGTCACCCCGGGCTTGTCCGGGGTGACGATACGCCGGCGAAATCGACCGGCCCTAGTTCAGCCCGCCCCCCAGCGTGCGGTACAGCGTGACGAGGTTCGTCGCACGGGCCAGCCGGGTCTGCACCAGTGTCTGGCGCGCGGCATAGCTGGTCCGCTGCGCGTCGAGCGTGTTGAGGAACGAATCGATCCCGGCGCGATAGCGTGCGTCCGAAAGCCGCTGCGCGGTCGCCGCCGCCTGCGCACGGGCGGTCTGTGCCGACAGCTGCTCGCCGATCGTGCCGCGCGTCGCCAGGGCGTCGGCGACCTCGCGGAACGCGGTCTGGAGCGTGCCTTCATAGGTCGCGACCGCCGCCACCTGCTGCGCGCGCGCGACCTCGACATTGCCGCGCCGCTGGCCGCCGTCGAACAGCGGCAGGGCCGCCGTGGGGGAGATCGAGAAATTCTCGGTCCCCGCCCCGAACAGTCCACCCAGCGCGGTGCTGATCGTACCCAGCGTCGCGGTCAGCGAGATCGTCGGGAACAGCGCGGCGCGCGCCGCACCGATATTGGCGTTGGCGGCATAGAGACGCCGTTCGGCCTGCAGCACGTCGGGTCGGCGCAGCAGCACCGTCGACGACACCCCGGTCGGCAGGTTGGCCAGCACCGGGTCGCGCTCGCCCAGTTCGGTCGGGAGCTGTTCGAGCGGTACGGTCGTCCCGGCCAGCAGGTTCAGCGCATTCTGGTCCTGCGCGATCTGCGCGGTCAGGGCGGCGATGTCGTTGCGTGCCTGCTGGTAGCTGGTCTCCGCCTGCTGCACCTCCAGTTCGGAGATGACGCCGACCCGGAACTGCGCGCGGGTCAGCTCCAGCGTACGGCCGAAGCTGTTCAGCGTCTCGCGCGACAGGCGCAGCTGGTCCTGATCGGCCGCCATGGTCAGCCACGCGGTCGCGACCTCACCGACCAGCGCGATGCGCGCGGCGCGCTGCGCTTCCTCGGTCGCGAAATATTGCTGGAGCCCGGCCTGGCTCAGGTTGCGTACCCGCCCGAACAGGTCGAGTTCGAACGCCGAGAAGCCGACCGACGCCTGATAGATTTCGAGGTTGCCGGTCTGCGCGGGCACGCCGCCCGCCGCGCCGCCGGCACCGCCCACCCCGCCGGCGCCACCCAGCGCGCCGAACGGATTGTTGGTATAGGTCACGCCGCCGTTGACCGTGGTCGAGGGCACCTGCGACGCACGGGTCACGCGATACTGGGCGCGCGCCACCAGGACGTTCGCCGCAGTGACGCGATAGTCGCGGTTGTTCTCCAGCGCCGTCGCGATCACCGCCTGCAACCGCGGGTCGACGAAGAAATCACGATAGGCGATCCGGGTCACGTCGGCCTGCTCGGCGTCCAGCGCGGGATAGGGCCCGCCCTGCGGCAGGGTGAGCGGGATCGCCCCTTCCGGCCGCACGTTCTTGGGGGCTAGGTTGCACGCGGTCAGCGCGGTCGTGGCGATCAGCAGGGTCAGGGTGCGCAGCGTCATCACTCGATTGCTCATGGTCATGCCCCCTGCGGCGCAGGTTCGCCGCCGTCGGAGGACCGGTTGCCGCCATCGGGTTCGACGTCCCGGTTGGCGGACGGGGTGTCCTTGCCGCCATGCCCGAACAGGCGGAGCACGACGACGAAGAACATCGGCACGAAGAAGATGGCGAGAATGGTGGCGGACAACATGCCGCCGACCACCGCCCGGCCGATCGCATTCTGCCCGCCGGCACCCGCGCCGGTCGAGATCGCCAGCGGCAGCACGCCGAAGACGAACGCGAGGCTGGTCATCAGGATCGGACGCAGGCGCAGCCGCGCTGCCTCCACCGCCGCCTCGACCGGGCCCATGCCGTCGCCCATCCGCTCCTCGGCGAACTCCACGATCAGGATCGCGTTCTTCGCCGACACGCCGATGGTCGTGATGAGGCCCACCTGCAGGTAGATGTCGTTGTTCAGCCCCGTCAGCCACGCCGCGAGCAGCGCGCCGAGGATGCCCAGCGGCACCACCAGCATGACCGAGATCGGCACCGACCAGCTTTCGTACAGCGCGGCAAGGCACAGGAACACGATCAGCAGCGACAGGGCATAGAGCGCCGGCGCCTGACCACCCGACAGCCGTTCCTCGAACGACAGCCCGGTCCATTCCAGCGCGGTGCCCGGTGGCAGCTTGGCGTGGATTTCCTCCAGCGCCTCCATCGCCGCGCCGGTGCTGAGGCCCGGCCCCGGCGAGCCTTGCAGCTGCATTGCCGACTGGCCGTTATACCGCGTCAGCTGTACCGGCGCATTGGCCCATTGCAGCGTCGAGAAGGCGGTGAACGGCACCATCTGGCCGGTGGCGTTGCGCACGAACAGCTTGCCGACATCCTCCGGGCTCAGGCGGTAGGGCGCATCGGCCTGGACATAGACGCGCTTCACGCGACCGCGGTCGATGAAGTCGTTGATGTAGCCGCCGCCCCATGCGGTCGCGATCGTCGAGTTGACGTCGGCAAGGTCCAGCCCCAGCGCGCGCGCCTTGTCCTCGTCGATATTGACCTTGAGCTGCGGTGCATCGTCGAGGCTGAGCGGACGGACCTGCGCGACGCGGGGGTCCTGCGACGCCATGCCGAGCATCATGTTGCGCGCCTGCAGCAGCTTTTCGTGACCGATACCGCCGGTATCGACCAGCTGCACGTCGAAACCGGTGGCGTTACCAAGTTCCTGCACGGCCGGCGGCACGAGGGCGAAGATCATGCCGTCCTTGTACTGCATGAACGCACCCATCGCGCGACCGACGATCGACTGCGCCTTGTTCTCGGCCCCGCCGCGTTCGTCCCACGGCTTCAGGTTCACGAACACCAGACCGGCATTCTGCCCCTGCCCCGCGAAGCTGAACCCGTTGATCGTGAACACGCCGGCGACGTTGGCCGATTCCTGCTTCAGGAAATGGTCGCGCACCAGGTTCAGGCCCTTTTCGGTACGGCTGCTCGTCGCACCTGCCGGACCCTGCACCAGCGCCAGCACCGTGCCCTGATCCTCGTCGGGCAGGAAGCCCGAGGGAAGGCGCGTGAAGACGAACACCATGCCCAGCACGATCAGCAGGTAGACCAGCATCGACCGTTTCCAGCTGCGCGTGGTGCGCCGGACGCCGTTCTCGTACTTGTCCTGCCCACGTTCGAACCGGTCGTTGAACCAGCGGAAGAAGCGCGCGAGCAGGCCGTTGCCCTGTTCGTGCTTGTGCGGATCGTGCGGCTTGAGGATCGTGGCGCACAGCGCGGGCGTCAGGATCAGCGCGACCAGCACCGACAGCACCATCGCCGAGACGATCGTGATCGAGAACTGGCGATAGATCACGCCGGTCGATCCGCCGAAGAACGCCATCGGCAGGAACACCGCCGACAGGACCAGGCCGATGCCCACCAGCGCGCCGGTGATCTCGTCCATCGACTTGCGCGCGGCCTCACGGGGGCTCAGCCCCTCGGTCTGGATCAGGCGTTCCACGTTCTCGACGACGACGATCGCGTCGTCGACCAGCAGGCCGATCGCCAGCACCATGCCGAACAACGTCAACGTGTTGATGGTGAACCCGGCCACCGCCATCACGCCGAACGTGCCCAGCAGCACCACCGGCACCGCGATCGTCGGGATGATCGTCGCGCGCCAGTTCTGAAGGAACAGGAACATGACGAGGAAGACGAGCACGACGGCTTCGATCAGCGTGTGGATGACCTGTTCGACCGACAGGCGGACGAACGGGGTGGTGTCGTAGGGGTAGATGACCTTGACGTCGGCGGGCAGGCCCTTGCCGATCTGCTCCGCGCGTTCCTTGACCAGTTCGACTGTGTCGAGCGCGTTGGCACCCGCGGCCAGCCGCACGCCGAAGCCCGATGCCGGCTTGCCGTTATACTGCACGTCGAAGCCGTAATTCTCGGCCCCGATCTCCACCCGTGCGACATCGCCCAGCCGGACGACCGCGCCGTCGGCGTTGGTTTTCAGGCGGATGTTGGCAAACTGTTCGGGGGTCTGCAGGCGCGACTGGACGCTGACGGTGGCGTTCAGCATCTGCTCCTTGGGCGCCGGCTGCGCGCCGATCTGCCCGGCGGAAACCTGCGCGTTCTGCGCCTGCACCGCCGCGGTCACGTCGGCTACCGACAGCTGGTAGCTGTTGAGCTTCACCGGATCGAGCCAGATGCGCATCGCATATTGTGCGCCGAACACCTGAAGCTCGCCGACGCCGCTCACGCGGCTCACCGGGTCCTGGAACTGCGACACGACCATGTCCGACAGATCGGTATTGGTGTGCGATCCATCGGTCGACACGAGGCCGACGACCAGCAGGAAACTGGCGGCGGACTTGGTGACCTGGATGCCCTGGCGCTGGACTTCCTGCGGCAAGAGCGGGGTCGCCGCCTGCAGCTTGTTCTGCACCTGCACCTGCGCGATGTCGGGATCGGTGCCCTGTTCGAAGGTCAGCGTGATCGTCACCGTGCCCGCCGACGAGGACGAGGACGAGAAATAGCGCAGGTTGTCGATACCCTTGAGCTGCTGCTCGATGATCTGCGTCGTCGTGCGTTCCAGCGTCTCGGCATCGGCGCCGGGATAGGTGGCGGTGATCGCGACGGCGGGCGGCGCGATCTCGGGGAACTGCGCGATGGGCAGGCTGCGGATCGCGATCGCGCCGGCCAGCATCATCACGATGGCGATGACCCATGCGAAGATGGGTCGGTCGATGAAATAGCGGGACATGGCTGGTTACTTCGCCTGTGCCTGAGGTGCGCCGCCGGGAGCGCCGGCCGGGGCGCCGCCCTGCGGTGCCTGGCCCGGCTTCCACGGATAGCCCTTTACCGGCGTGCCGGGCTGGAGCATCTGCGCGCCCTCGATCACGACCTTGTCGCCCGGCTGCAACCCGCCCGACACCAGCCACTGGTCGCCGATCGTCCGCTCGGTCTTGAGCTGGCGCGGAGCCAGCTTGCCGTCGGCACCGATCACCAGCACGGTGGCACTGCCGGTCGGGTCGCGGGTCACTGCGCGCTGCGGCACCAGCATGCCGTTCGCCTTCGTCCCCTCGACCAGTTCGGCGCGGACGTACATGCCCGGCAGCAACAGCCCGCGCGGGTTGGAGAAGACCGCCCGGATCGCCTGCGTCCCCGTCGCCGGATCGACCGTGACGTCGGTGAACTTCAGCGTCCCCTCGATCGGATAGGTGCTGCCGTCCTCCAGCTTCAGCCGGACGCGCGCGGCATTGCCGCCACGCGACAGGTCGCCGCCCATGATCTGCCGGCGCAGCTTGAGCAGGTCGGCGCTCGACTGCTGGATGTCGACATACATCGGATCGATTCGCTGGATCGTCGCCAGCGCATTGGTCTGCGCCGCCGACACCAGCGCGCCGGTGGTGAATACCGACCGGCCGATCCGGCCCGAAATGGGCGCGGTGATGGTCGTGCGCGACAGATCGATCTGCGCCTGCCGGACCGCGGCACGCTGCGCTGCAATATCGGCCTCGGCCTGCTGCGCGCCGGTGATCGCATTGTCATATTCCTGGCGGCTGATCGCGTTGATCTTGACCAGTTCGCCATAGCGCCGCGCGAGGTTGCGGGTCGATGCGATCGACGCCTGCGCCCGTGCCAGCGCCGCCCGCGCGCTCGCGATCGCCGCCTGATAGGGTGACGGATCGATGCGATAGAGCGGCTGCCCCTGGCGGACATAATCCCCCTCCTGGAACAGGCGGGCGAGGATCAGGCCATTGACCTGCGGGCGGACGTCCGAGGTCTCGTACGCGGCGGTGCGGCCGGGCAATTCTGTGGTCAGCGTGACCGGCTGTGCCTGCACGGTCACGAACCCGACCTGCGGCGGCCCCTGCGGCGCCTGCTGTTGCTGCTGGTCGCCGCCACCGCTTCCGCAAGCCGAAAGGATGAGCGCCAATGCCAATGGGGCCATGCGATTTTTCATGAACGTCCTCGACGGATGTGCTAAACGTGAGTGATCGATCACTCACACATTGGCGGCGCGTACGCCGCCGGAGCGGATGTGGCAAGAGGTTACAGGTGAATCTGACGTGAATTTGTTGCAGTGCGGAGAGGCGTGTCGTGCCAGTCGGGCGGTGGCGCGACGCGAAAAATTGGTGATGGTGGCCCGCAGGCTGTTTTCGGAAAACGGTTTCCACGGAACCGGCGTCGCACAGATCGCCGCCGAGTCGGGAATCAAGGTTGGGCAGATCTATCGCGACTTCGCCGACAAGGAGGCGATCGTCGCCGAGATCGTCGAGAACGACCTGCGGCTGTTCCTGCACGAAGCGGAGATCGCGCAGGCGGTGGAGAGTCGCGACATCGCGGCGATCCGCGACTGGCTGCGCATGTTCATGCGCTGCGGCGAGGCGACCGAGGCGCGCGCGCTGATGCCCGAGATCCTGGCGGAGGCCGCCCGCAACGACCGGATCAAGGGGATCGCCCACACCATCAACCGCCGGGTCAAACGCGCGCTGGTACAGGCGCTGACCGCACTCGCCCCCCATGCCGATCAGGCGGACGCCCGGCACGAACTGGCCGAGACGATCCTGACCTGGGGTGCTGGCATCATGCATCGTCGCATCGCCGACCCGGATTTCGACGAGGAGGCCGCCTACCGACGGATGTCCGCGCACGTCGATACGGCGATCGATCGGATGCTGGGGTCGCCGCCATACCCTATGCTCCAAAAAGATCATTGCGGTTTCGTGACAACGTCCTAAAACGACTGCCGCGCACTCCCTTGCGCGGCAGTCGCAGGCCCCGTCCGGTCCCCCGGACGGGGCTTGTCGGTTCGGCGCCCCTCATGCGATGCCGCGCTCCAGCACGACGAACGCCAGTGTATCGACGCGCGGCAGGCCGAAACGGGGATCGTCCATGGGAAACGGCCGCGTCTCGCCGGTCGCGCGATAGCCCTGCCGTTCATACCACGCGATCAGTTCGCCGCGCGCGGCGATGACCGTCATCTCCATCCGGGTACTGCCATGGACGTCGCGGGCATGCGCTTCGGCTGCGGCGACCAGCCCGCGCCCCAGCCCGCCCGCCTGCCGATCGGGCCGCACCGCCAGCAGCCCGAGCGTCGAAACGCCCACCCCTGCCTGCCCGACCTGAACACATCCGATCGCCGATCCGTCGCGCCCGGCGATCAGGATCGCCTTGTCGGGGTCGCCGATCGCCTCGGCCAGCGCCTGCGGGTCCGTCCGCTGACCGCCCAGCAGGTCCGCCTCGTGCGTCCAGCCGCCGCGTGCGCTGTCGCCGCGAAACGCCGATTCGACCAGCGCATGCAGCGCAGGAATGTCCGCCGCGGTCGCCATCCGGATCGCTGCCCCGATCACCGGCCCGCCCCCCAGCCGCCGCCCATCGCCTGATACAGCGCGACCAGCGCGGTCAGTTGATCGGCGCGCACCTGTTCCAGCGACAATTCGGCGCTGAACAACGCCCGCTGCGCATCGAGCTGTTCGAGATACGGGCTGTAGCCCGCACGATAGCGGTTGGTCGCATGGCGCAGCGCCTCGGCCGTCGCGGTCCGCTGCGTCTCCAGCGCGCGGCGCTGCGCCCCCAGCCGGTCGACCGCCGCCAGCGCATCCTCGACCTCGCGGAACGCGGTGAGCACGCTGCGCTGATAGGCGAACGCCGCCTGATCGCGCCGCGCGGTCGCGGCATCGTAATTGCCGCGCAGCTGCCCGCCGCGGAACAGCGGCGCCAGCACGCTCGCCCCGATCGACCAGATGCCGACCGGATTGGGCAGCGCGCTCGACAACACCTCACCGGTCGATCCGGTCAGGCGCAGCTGCGGCAGGAACTGCGCGCGCGCCGCGGCCAGCGACGCATCGCTCGCCGCCAGCGTCGCCTCCGCCTGCGCGATGTCGGGGCGGCGGCGCAGCAGGTCGCTGGGCAGGCCGGCGGGGATCGGTGGCGGCACCAGCGCGTCGAGCGCCGCCCCCCGCGCGATCGGGCGCGGCGGCGTGCCGGTCAGCAGCGCCAGCGCATTCTCCTGCCGCCTCGCCAGCAGCTCCAGCTGCGGCAGCGTCTGGGTGACGGCGGCATATTCCGCCTCGGCCTGTCGCAGTTCGAGCTGCGAGGTATAGCCGGCCTCCGCCCGCGACCGGGCGATACGCAGCGCCTCGCCGCGCGACGCGATGGTCGCGCGCACCGTCCCGATCCGCGCGTCCAGCCCGCGCAGCGTGACGTAGCCGCTGGCGGTGGCCGCCGCGACCGACAGCCGCGCCGCATCGGCGGCGGCGGCAGCGGCATCGCCGGTCAGCCGCGCGGCGTCGATCGTCCGCCCGACCCGCCCGAACAGGTCGACCTCATAGGCCGACTGAAACACCGGTTGCAGCGACGTGCCGGTGGCGGCCGTCCCGAATGCGTTGAGCGCGCGCTGTTCGATCAGCCCGACCCCGGCATCCAGCGTCGGGAAGCGCGCCGCCCGCGCCACCCGCTCGCTCGCCCGCGCCTCGGCGACGCGACCGAGCGCGATCGCGATATCGGGGTTGTTGGCCAGCGCCGCCTGCACCAGCCGGGTCAGTTCGGGATCGCCGAACCCCTGCCACCAGTCGGCGGCGATCGGCGCGCTGCCCGGCAGCGGCGTCCGCCAGCCGGGCGGCGGCGTCACGCCGGCCGCCTGCGGACGCGGCCGCTCCGCCGGGGTACAGCCCGCCAGCGCGATCAGCGCGATCAGCGCGCGCCGCCTCATCGTGCCGCCGGCGACACGCCGCTGCGCGTATCGACCCGCGCCTCGACCGACATGCCCGGCCGCAGCCGCCGGAACAGCGGGTCGGCGCGGTCGACCGCGATGCGCACCGGGATACGCTGCGCCACCTTCACGAAATTGCCGGTGGCGTTGTCCGCGCGGATCACGGCGAACTCGTTGGCGGCGGCAGGCGCGATCCGCTCCACCCTGCCCCGCAATTCGGCATGGTCGAGCGCGTCGACCCGGATCGTCGCCGGTTGCCCCGGTGCCATCCGCGCGGTCTGCGCTTCCTTGAAATTCGCCGTGACCCACACCGTCGGCGGGACGAGGAACATCATCTGCGTCCCCGCCGTGACATATTGGCCCAGCCGCACCCCGACCTCGCCCAGCCGCCCGGCCTGCGGCGCACGGATGACGGTGTTGGCAAGGTCGATCTGCGCCAGCCGTACCGCGGCCTGCGCATTCTCGACCGCCGCGGTCAGCCCGCCGCGCCCCACCGTGACGGTGCGCACCTGTTCCTGGGCGACGCTGCGCTGCGCCTGCGCCTGCACGACGCCCGCCTCGGCCGCGCGCAGCGCCGCCAGCGTCTGGTCGCGTTCGCGCAACGACACCGATCCCTCGCGCACCAGATCGTTGACGCGCGCCATGTCGGCCTGTGCGCGGGCCAGCTGCGCCCGGGCGTTCTGCACCGCCGCCGCCTGTCCGCCCAGACTCGCCTCGCTCGAGCGTTCGCTCTGCTGCGAATTGGCGAGGTTCGCCTGCTGCGCCGCCAGCTGCGCGCGCGCCTGATCGACGCGCTGGCGATAGATGCGGTCGTCGATCCGCGCGAGCACCTGCCCCGCCTGCACGCTCTCGAAATCGCGGACCAGTACCTGCGTGACGTACCCGTTGACCTGCGGCGCGATGATCGTCGTCTGCCCGCGGACATAGGCGTTGTCGGTCGCCTGGACCCTGCTGCCGAACGGCCACAGCCCCCACGCATGGAGCGCCAGCGCGATGCCGCCCAGCAGCAGCGCGACGAAGCCGATCGTCGATTTCAGCCCACCGCGCGGCGGGGCCCAGCCGCGCGCGCGCGTCGGTTCCGCCGGCACCTCGACCGGATCGGCCAGCCGTTCCGCTTCGTCCCTCGATAGATTGGTATCGGTCATGACATCTGCTTCTGTCGCATCCGCTGGACCGCCGCCAGATCGGCGGCGAGCGGGTTCTGGCCGCTGAGACGGAAGCGCAGCCACAGCGCCCCCAGCCACAGCACCACCCCGGCCGCGACGATCGCGACGCCCAGGAACACATCGTTATAGGCAAGGATATTGGCTTCGCGCGTCACCTGCTGGCCCAGCAGGCCCGCGCCCGACGCCTGTCGCAGCACCGGATCGCCCAGCACCCGGGCATATGCACCGCCCAGCTGCTGGATCCGCTGCACGACCAACGGGTCGGTCGCGGTCAGGCTCTGGGTCAGTTCGAACGCATGATATTTCTCGCGCACGATCTGGAACGAGCCCAGCAGCGCGGTGCCGGCAAGGCCGCCCAGCGTCTGGGTGATGCTGAAGATCGCCGAGAAGCTGATGATATGGCTCGGCCCCCGCGCCAATGCGCGGAAGATACCGATCATCACCATCGGCCCAAGGAAATAGAGCGCGGCGAACGCGATGATCGCCTGGCTGAGATACAGGCTGGACGGGCGTGTCAGGTTGGTCGAATCCGAATCCATCCACGCGCCGATGCCGATCAGCGCGACGGCGATCACCACCGGCTTGTAAAGGTCCTGCATGTTCAGCGTCTTGAGGCTGACGACGATCCCGGCGATCGACGCCAGCGTCATGACGAGGCTGAGCGTCACCAGCTGGTCGTTGCCCATGCCGACGACCGTCAACAGCCCGACCGTGCCGAACGTCTGTTCGGACAGCAGGATGCGCAGCGACGCCGCCACCGCCGCGAACCGGACGATGTTGCGCCCCAGCATCCAGCGCGTGTTCAGCAGCGGGTTGGCGCGGTTATGCTCGATCAGCAGCGCGCCGCCGATCAGCGGGATTGCGGCGGCGGTGGCGTATCCCAGCCACGGCGTCGACCACCACTGGATGCGCCCCTGCACCAACACCGCGCACAGCAGCGCCACGCCCGGCGCGAACAGCGCGAAGGTCAGGAAATCGATCCGCTCGAACGCCGGCGTCCGCTCCGACGGCGGCAACCGCAGCAGCGCGACCGAGGCGAGGCACATCACCGTCAGTCCCAGTTCGAACAGGAACAGCGCCTCGATCCGCCCGTCGGCCAGCAGCAGCGGCGACAGCGTCCGCGCCAGCGGCAGCGCGACCTGCGACGCGCCGAAACCGATAATCATGCCGGACAGTCGCGCGGCGGCGGACAGCGACTGCATGATGTAGAGGAAGCACAGCGTGGTCAGCGCGCTGCCCGCGACCCCCGCCGCGCCGCGCACGATCAGCTGCACGCCATAGCTGTGCACGAACAGCTGCAGGACGTTCAGCACGAGGAACGCGAGCAGGAAGATGCGGGTGAAGCGCTGCAGCCCGAATTGCTGGCGGAACTTGATGAGCAGCATCGACATGCACACGCTGGTCATCGAATAGATCGCAGTCAGCCACCCGCCCTCGACCGGGGTCAGCCCCAGCGATCCCTGGATCTGCGGCAGGTTGGCGATCAGCAGCCCGTTGTTGAACCCGCCGGTCACGCCCAGCAGGATGCCGATCGCGAAATAACCGATCCGCCGCCCGAACGGATGGTCGGGCGTCGCGGGGGAACCGGGCAGGAACGGCCGCTCGTGCGGCTTGAATTCATACGCCGGGGCGATCGCCATGGCTCCATATGGGGTTGGGTTCAGCAATAACTTGTTACGGAACGGATCGTTCCGGGTCGTCAATGGATACGAAGGAATTGGCCCCCGCGCCCGGCCGTACCCCCGCGCAGGCGGGGGTCCAGAGCCCGGAACGCCGCCGCCCGCTTTGGGCCCTGGATCCCCGCCTGCGCGGGGACACGAACATGCGACGCAACCCACTGGCGTCCCCGGCGACTTCCGCTACCATCGCGCCCATGCGTTCGCTGATCCTCGCCGCCGGGCTGCTTGCCGCCCCCCTCGCCGCCCAGACTTCGCTCGAAGCCCCCCTTCCCCCGGTCCGGTCATGGCACGGCGCCAGCGAGAAGCTGGTCGCGAAGCCCGGCGATCGGTGGATCACCCCGGCGGAGGCGAGCGGGTTCGTCACCACCCCCGATTATACCGCGACCCGCGCGTGGATCGACCGGCTGGTCGCCGCATCGCCGCTGCTGACGATCGAGACGTTCGGCAGAAGCCCCGAAGGCCGCGATCTCTATGCGGTGCGCGCGCACAAACCTTCTTTGCAGGGGGGCACCACGCCCAAACCGGTCGTGCTGGTCCAGGCCGGCATCCATTCGGGCGAGATCGAGGGCAAGGACGCCGGGCTGATGCTGCTGCGCGACATCGCGCTGCGCGGCAAGGACCGGCTGCTCGACAAGGTCGATCTGGTCTTCGTGCCGATCTACAACGTCGACGGCCATGAACGCTCCGGCCCGTACAACCGCCCCAACCAGCGGGGACCGAAGGACATGGGCTGGCGCACCACCGCGCAGAACCTGAACCTCAACCGCGATTACCTGAAGGCCGATGCGCCGGAGACGCAGGGGATGATCGGCCTGATCCGCCGGGTCGATCCGATCCTGTACCTCGACCTGCACGTCACCGACGGCATCGACCATCGCTACGACGTGACCTACGCCTTTTCGGGCTGGCGGGGCTATTATGCGCGGTCGGCGGCGATCGGCCGGTTCCTCGACACGCGGCTGCGCCCGGCGATGGACGCGGCGCTCAGGCGGAACGGCCATATCCCGGGCTATTACGTCAGCACGATCGACAATCGCGATCCCGAAAAGGGCATGACGCAGGACGTCGACACGCCGCGCTTCTCGACCGGTTATGGCGATATCGCGCATATCCCGACCGTGCTGGTCGAGACGCATTCGCTCAAACCCTATCGCCAGCGCGTGCTGGGCACCTATGTCTTCGTCGAGGAAGCGCTGCGCCTCACGGGCGAGCGCGCCGCCGAACTGCGCGCGGCGATCGACGCCGACCGTGCGTCGCGCCCGACCGCCGCGACGATGACGTGGAAGCCGACGACCGCGCCGATCTATTCGGTCGATTTCCTCGGGCTGGCGCACGACACCTATCGCTCGCCCGCCTCGGGCCGCGACGAACTGCGCTGGCTGTCGAAGCCGGTGCGCTTCCGGATGCCGGTGTTCGGCAGCACCCCCGACCGGAAGGTGACGCTGCCGCGCGCATGGTGGGTGCCGCCCACGCTGCCGCACGTCATCGACCTGCTCAAGCTGCACGGCGTCACCGTCGAACCGATCGCCGCCCCGCGCACGCTCGACCTCGACATGGCGCGCGCGACGAACCCGAAGCTCCAGCCCGCCAGCGAGGGCCATGTCCCGCTGGAGGCAACGATCGTCCATGAACGCCGGCGCGAGACGATGCCGGCGGGATCGGTGCGCGTCCCCGCCGACCAGCCGCTCGGCCTGCTCGCCGCCTTCCTGCTCGAACCCGAAAGCGAGGAAGGGGTGCTGGCGTGGAACATGGCGCCCGGCATGCTCCAGCGCACCGAATATATCGAAGGATACGCCATCGCCCCGCTCGCCGACCGGATGCTGGCGAGCGACCCGGCGCTGAAGGCGCAGTTCGACGCGAAACTCGCCGCCGACCCCGCCTTCGCCGCCGATCCGACCGCCCGGCTGCAATGGTTCTATGCCCGCACGCCCTATTACGACCAACGCTACCTGCTGTACCCGATCGGGCGAGAGGTGAATTGACCCATGTCGCAGCCTTCCCCTAAACCTGCCTTTCTCCCCTTCCGTTCGTGCTGAGTAGGGACTGAGCGCAGTCGAAGGCCCGTATCGAAGCACCGGCACCACGGTCCTTCGCTACGCCATTTCGACAAGCTCGATGGCTACCCAGGACGAACGCAAGCTTCTGTGACCGGGATTGGAGCGCAATGACCCAGCCGAATTTCGTCCCATGACCGCCCCTTCGATCATCGTCGTCGAGGACGATCCCGCGCTGCGCACCCTCACCGCCCGCGCGTTGCAGGAGAACGGCTATCTCGTCCGCACCTGTTCGGCGGCGCCCGAAATGTGGCTGGCGCTGGAACAGGGGCCGGTCGACCTGATCCTGCTCGACATCATGCTGCCGGGCACCAGCGGCATCGACCTGTGCCGCCAGATCCGTCAGAACAGCGCGGTGCCGATCATCTTCGTGTCCGCCAAGGGGAGCGAGGTCGATCGCGTCATCGGCCTCGAACTGGGCGCCGACGACTATCTGCCCAAGCCGTTCGGCACGCGCGAGCTGATCGCCCGCGTCCGCGCCGTGCTGCGCCGGGGCGAGCTGAACGCACAGGCGGCACAGCGCGAGGAGGGCATCTACAGCTTCGAAGGCTGGACCGCGAACCTGCCGCGCCGCGAACTCACGTCGCCGACTGGTGCGCAGGTCGACCTGACCGGGGCCGAATTCGACCTGCTGGTCGTGTTGCTCGACCATGCGCAGCGGGTGATCGCCCGCGAACGGCTGATCGAACTGTCGCGCACCCGGCTGGGCGACAGCTCGGACCGCAGCATCGACGTGCTCATCAGCCGGCTGCGGCGCAAGCTGTCGACCGCGGGCGGCACCCCGCCGATCGTGACCGTGCGCGGCGTCGGCTATATGCTGAACGTGCCGGTCGAACGGCGCTGAACCGGGTGCCGACGCGGCGCTTCCCCGCATTGCCGGTCGGGCTGATCGGGCGGATCGTCGCGATCCTGCTGCTGACCATCGTCATCGAATTCGGCGTGTCGGTGCTGCTGTACGAACGGGCCAGCCAGTTTTCGGTGCGCGACGACGAAGCGCGGCGGCTGGCCGAACATCTGGTGATCGCCCGGCGGATCGTCGAGGAGCGCCCGGTCGAACAGCGTGCCGGCATGGCGACCGAGCTGACCACCGAACGCTATGCGGTCCAATGGCGCGCGACCGCCCCCGAACTGCCGGCCAGCGCCACCGAACTGCGCGAGATGGAACAGCAGGTGCTGGCGTGGGAGCCGAGCCTCGCCCCCACCGGCCTGCACCTGACGCTGATCGGCCAGGGGCGGCGGTCGGTGGTCAGCGGCGCGCTGCAACTGGACGACGACAGCTGGCTCTATTTCCGCACGCTCGAGCCGCTGCGTGCGTTCGACCTCGCGATCGGGCGCATCCTGCTGGCGCTGATCCCCGCGGTCGCGCTGATGGTGGTCGGCGGGCTGCTGATCCGCCGGACGCTGCGCCCGATGCGACAGCTGGCCGACGCGGTCGACAGCTTCGGTCCCGGCAGCGGATCGAGCCTGCCGATCGTCGAGGAAGCGGGGCCGAGCGAGGTCCGCCGCCTCGTCGTCGCCTTCAACGGGTTACAGGCGCGCATCCACCGGCTGATCGACGAACGCACCCGCGCGCTGGCCGCCGTCGGTCACGACCTGCGCACCCCGCTCGCGCGCCTCAGGCTGCGCACCGATGCGATCCGCGACCGCGACGTGCGCGACACGGTGCAGAACGACCTTGCCGAAATGGAGGCGATGGTCACCTCGCTGATGGCGTTCCTCGGCGGGGAGAGCGAACCGGAACGCCCGGTGCTGGTCGATATCGCGGTGCTTTGCGCCAGCATCGTCGACGATGCCGCCGACCATGGCCATGACGCCACCTATGTCGGCCCCGACCATTTCGAACGCGCGGTGCGCCGGTCGGGCTTTCGCCGCGCGGTCGTCAACCTTGTCGAGAACGCGCTGCACTATGGCGTCCGGGTGACGCTGACGCTCGCGATCGAGGACGGCGCGACCGTGATCCGGATCGAGGACGATGGTCCGGGCATTCCCGACGAGTCGCTCGCCGACGTGCTCGAACCGTTCGTCCGGCTCGATACCGCGCGCAAGCGCGACACCGTTGGCTTCGGTCTGGGCCTCTCGATCGTACTGCGCGCGGTGGAGGCGGAGGGCGGACGGCTGGAGTTGCACAACCGCGAACAGGGCGGGCTGTGCGCCGCGATCGTGCTGCCCGCGCCATTCGGCCCGCGGCAATGATTCGTTACACATCCGCCGAACGCAGCAAGATTGGTTCGCCTATATGCTTCTTTGCACCGGTGGTCCCTGCGCTGCCGGATTTCGGGAGGGATAGTTGATGAACGACGTGATCGGACGGGTGTTCGGTTTCGAAAAGGATGTGTTCGGCACCGATGCCGACCTCTATTCGAAGCTGGCGACCGATGGGCAGAGCCCCAAGGTACTGATGATCTCGTGCTCGGATTCGCGCGTCGTCCCCGAACATATCCTGCAGGCGAAGCCGGGCGACGTGTTCGTCATCCGCAACGCCGGCAACATCGTTCCCCCCTTTACCCAGCAGAATGGCGGCACGACCTCGACCGTCGAATATGCCGTCGCGGTGCTCGGCGTCACCGACATCATCGTGTCGGGCCATTCGGGTTGCGGCGCGATGGGCGCGCTGATGAAGCCCGACACGCTTGCCGGCCTGCCCAGCGTCGCCGCGTGGCTGCGTCACAGCCATGCCGCGCACTCGGTGGTCGAAAACAGCTATCCCGACCTCGACGATGCCGCTGCGGTCCGCGCCGCCAGCCTCGAAAACGTCGTGGTCCAGATTTCGCACCTGCGTACCCATCCGGCGGTCGCGTCGCGCATCGCCAAGGGCGAGCTGACGCTGCACGGCTGGTTCGTCGACATCCATGCCGGATCGATCCTGGCGCTGGACGGCGAAACCGGCCGGTTCGCGCCGATCAATTCGGATCGTCCGCTGCCGGTGGCATTGCCTGCCGCCAAGCGGCTCGCTGCGGATTTCGTGACGGCCGAGGCCGCCGAATAACCAGTTCCTGCGGGTTCGGCGGGGCGAATCTTCCCTCCCCCGTTCCGTCGGCCGCGGGTTCCGCGCCGGGCGTGCTCCCCCAAGCGCGTCCGGCGCACCCTGTTTTAACGAAGGCCACCGGCTAGCATGTCGCAACCCTCTCTGATCGCCAACCTGCGGCAGGACATTCCCGCCTCGATCGTCGTCGCGCTGGTCGCGCTGCCGCTGTGCCTCGGCGTCGCGCTGGCGTCCGGCGCGCCGCTCTTTTCCGGGGTGATCGCCGGTATCGTCGGCGGTATCGTCGTCGGCTCGCTCAGCAGGTCGCCGCTGTCGGTCAGCGGCCCCGCCGCCGGCCTGACCGTGATCGTGCTCGACGCGATCACCAAGCTGCCGAGCTTCGAGGCGTTCCTGCTCGCCGTGTTCCTGGCGGGCTGCATGCAGATTCTGCTGTCCTTCTCGCGCTCGGGCGTGCTGGGCGAATTCGTGCCCTCGTCGGTCATCACCGGCATGCTGGCGGCGATCGGCCTGATCCTGATCCTGAAACAGGTGCCGCACGCGATCGGCTATGACGGCGATCCGGGCGGCGACTTCGCGTTCAACCAGGGCGACGGCCTGAACACCTTCAACACCATCCTGTTCGTGCTGCGCGAACAGGTGGTGTGGGGCGCGACGATCATCGCAGCGGTCAGCATCGCGTTCCTGTTCTGGTGGGACAAGAACAAGCCCAAGGACGGCCCCTTGCGCTTCGTCCCCGGGCCGCTGGTCGTGGTGGTCGGGTCGATCGCGATCAACGCGTTGCTAGGCGTCGTCGCCCCGTCGATCCAGGTCAAGCCGACCCATCTGGTCAGCGTGCCCATCGCCGACGGGCTGGGCGGGTTCGTGAAGCTGTTCAGCCTGCCCGACTTCGGCCAGATTGGCAACGCGACCGTGTGGACCGTCGCGCTGACGCTGGCGATCGTCGCCAGCCTCGAATCGCTGCTGTCGGTCAAGGCGGTGGACGAACTCGATCCCAAGCGCCGCATCACCAACAAGAACCACGAACTGCTGGCGCAGGGTGGCGGCAACATCGTCTCGGGGCTGATCGGCGGCCTGCCGGTGACCTCGGTCATCGTGCGCTCGTCGGCGAACGTCGACGCCAATGCCGCGTCCAAGATGTCGACGATCCTGCACGGCACGTGGCTGTTGCTCAGCGTCCTGCTGGTCCCGACGCTGCTCAACCTGATCCCGCTGTCGGCGCTGGCCGCGGTGCTGATCCAGACCGGCTACAAGTTGACCAAGCCCGAGTTGTTCACGAAACGCTGGAAACAGGGCATGACCCAGTTCGTGCCGTTCGTCGTCACGATCGTCGCGATCCTGTTCACCGATCTGCTCAAGGGCATCATCGTCGGCCTGGTCGTCGGCTTCGTGTTCGTCATCGCGCGCAATTTCCGTCCGGCGGTGACGTTCGTGCAGGATGGCGAGGGTCCCGGCGCCAGCTGCATGGTCCGCGCGAAGCGCAACCTGTACTTCATCCACAAGGTCGAGCTGACCAGGGAACTGGAACAGGTGCCCGACGACTGCACCGTGGTGATCGACCTGTCGGCGACCAGCTATGTCGACCTCGACAATATCGACATCATCAACGGCTTCATCAAGAATGCCGGGTATCGCAACATCAACGTACTGGTGCGTGGTGACATTGGCGACAAGACCGCACCATTGATCAACGCTCCGCGCAAGGAGGTCGCCTACGCATGAGGGAATACAAGCACCTGCTCCTCGCCAACAAGGCATGGGCCGCCGAGCGGCTCGAGGACAATCCCGACTATTTCGCGCGGCAGATCGCCGGGCAGCAGCCGGAATTCCTGTGGATCGGCTGTTCCGACAGCCGCGTCGCGCCCGATCAGCTGACCAATACCGAACCGGGCGGGATGTTCATCCACCGCAACATCGCCAACCTGATCCATCCCGGCGACCAGAACCTGATGTCGGTGGTGCAGTTCGCGGTAGAGGTGCTGAAGGTCGGCCATATCATCGTGTGCGGCCATTATGGCTGCGGCGGCGTGCAGGCGGCGCTGGACGGCGGGGTCGATGGCCATGTCCATGACTGGCTGGCGATCGCCCGCGACGTGGTCGACAACCATCGCGCCGAACTGGACGCATTGCCGCTCGACCAGCGCGCGAGCCGGCTGGTCGAACTGAACGTCCACGACCAGCTGGTTCAGCTGGCCCGCACCGACGTGGTGCAGAAGGCGTTCGCCACCGGCCAGCCGCTCGAACTCCACGGCTGGGTCTACGACCTGCGCGACGGGCTGCTCAAGCCGCTGATGGAAATCGACGCGACGACTCCGCTGGGCGACGTGCAGACGCCGGAGAAGGTACTGGTCTGAGCCGGGCGAGTCCCGATCGGATCGGGACTGCCCGGCCATACTGTCTCCGACCCCACGGGCTTCACCCCAGCGCAGGCTGGGGTCTCTCGCCGCTGGCGCGGCACGCCAGCCCGGAAAGACCCCAGCCTGCGCTGGAGTGACGCATGCGGTGGAGGTAGCGAGGATCACCGGCGGCGATCGTACCTCCGTGCATGCGGGGATACGTCGGTCCGACGAAACGGCCCCCTCACCCCGCCATCGTCATCACCGACCCCGAATCCACCCGCAGGTTCGCGCCGTTCACGAAGCTCGCCGGCTTCGACACGAGGAACAGGATCGCCGCCGCGACCTCTTCGGCCTTGCCGCGACGGCCGAGCGTCATGCCGGGGCGTTCTTCCTCCAGGAAGCTCCGGATCGCGCCGTCGCGGTCGGTGCCCCGTTCCTCGGCCCGCTTGTCCATCATCGCGTCGGTCATCGGCGTCGCGATGAACGCGGGCGACACGCTGTTCACCAGCACGTTGTCGCAGCCATAGGCCTTGGACAGCCCCTTGGCGAGGTTCAGCACCCCGGCCTTCGACGCGCAATAGGCCAGTTCGTCGACATAGGGCTGTACCGCGTCCTCCGACGCGATCAGCACGATCCGTCCGCCGCCGGCCTTGCGCATCGCCGGGATCGCCGCGCGCGTCACGCGCACCGCACCCATCAGGTTGACGTCGAGCGTCGAGAGCCATCCGGCATCGTCGATGTCGAGGAAATCGCCGGTCGCGCCGGTCACGCCCGCCGCATGGACGAGGATCGCCGGATCGCCCAGTCGCTCGCGCACGCCCGCGAACAGCGCCTGCACGCTCGACAGGTCGGTGACATCAGCGGCGATCGCCACCACCTCGCCATGTTCGGCCAGTTCGGCGCGAACCGTCTCCAACGCGTCTGCGTCCTGGTCACTGATCGCGACCTTCGCGCCTTCCTGCAACAACATGCGCGCCGTCTCGCGCCCGATGCCGCTATCCGCACCCGTCACCAGCGCCAGCGCGCCGCCCAGTCCATAGTCCATGTAACTCTCCCGTCAGGAAACCGACCAAGCTGTTGAAACGCCGCGCGGTTCCCCGTCCAACCGGGATACCCGCCCTGGAGTTTGATCCATCCCT
Source organism: Sphingomonas sp. 2R-10 (assembly GCF_030062225.1). Classification (NCBI taxonomy): domain Bacteria; kingdom Pseudomonadati; phylum Pseudomonadota; class Alphaproteobacteria; order Sphingomonadales; family Sphingomonadaceae; genus Sphingomonas; species Sphingomonas sp. 2R-10. The sequence goes on along the minus strand of NZ_JASCXF010000042.1, from coordinate 10,045 downwards.
GTTGAAACAGGCGTCATCCCAGCGAAGGCTGGGATCTTCCTGTGAGAGCACGGAACAAGGGCCGCTTGAGGCCCCAGCCTGCGCTGGGGCGACGCTGGTGTCCGGCAAGGTAGGAACCTACAATTCCGCCCCGCCCAGCGTCGCGATCGCCTGGATCAGCGCGAGGTGGCTCAACCCCTGCGGCAGGTTGCCCAGATAGTCGCCGGTGGCGGGATCGATCATTTCCGGCAAAATCCCGGTGCCGTGCGACAGGCCCTCCATCGCCGCGGCCAGCGCCGCCTCCGCCCGGTCGTGCTGCCCCAGCATCGCCCGCGCCTCGACCATCCAGAAGGTGCAGGCGAGGAAACACCCCTCTTCCCGCTCCATCCCAGCATAGCGATAATGGAACGCGCCCTCGCCCAGTTCGCGATCGATCGCGTCAAGCGTCCGCGCTAGCCGGTCCTGCCCGTCGAAGCGGAACCGCACCGCCAGTGCCAGCGACGCATCCAGCCCCTTAGCTCCGGGATAACACAGATACGCCCCGCGCGCCTCGTCCCAGCAATGCTCGCCGATCCAGTCCATGATCCGGTCGCGCTCGCGCGCCCAGCGGTCGCGGCAGGTGGTCGGAATCTGCCCGGCATCGGCCAGCTCGACCGCGCGTTGCAGCGCCTGCCAGCAGCTGATCTTCGACATGGTGTAATGCTGCACCTCGGGCAGTTCCCAGATGCCGGCATCCTTCTGCCGCCAGCGATCGGCGCACAGGTCGGCCAGATGCGACAATGTCGCGGCGCTTGTCGCATCAAGGATGTTGCCGCACGCCACGAACCGCTCGGCGGTCTCGAAGATATCGCCATAGATGCCGTGCTGGTGCTGGCCGGTCGCGAGATTGCCGGTCACCACCGGTTTCGACCCGCGATAGCCCGGAATGTCGATCTCGCGCACCGCGGGCACCGGATCGCCGCCCAGCGTGTAGCAGACCTTCGGCACCCCCTGCCCCAGCCGCTTGAGCAGCCAGGTGAAGCCCGCCTTCGCCTCGGCATGGGCGCCGATGCGCAGGAACGCCTTGATCGTGTAGCCCGCGTCGCGGATCCATGCGTAGCGATAGTCCCAGTTCTTCGGCCCGCCGACCCTTTCGGGCAGCGAGGTCGTCGCCGCCGCGACGATCGCCCCGCTCGGCGAATAGAGCAGCAGTTTCAGCGCCAGCGCGCTGCGGATCGCCAGCGCGCGACGCGCACCGTCGCAATGCAGCTGCCCCGACCAGTCGAGCGCCCGGGTCCAGTCGCGCCATTCGCGGTCGGACAGGTCAATCCGCGCATCGATCGCCTCGATCGGCGGCACGACCAGCGGTTCGTCGGCACCGGCCACGATCGCCACCGTCGCGCGCTCCCCCTGCGCCACCGCGATCCGCCCGTCGATGCCGTCGTCGCCCTGCCGGTCGATGCGGACGGCGTCGCTGCACCGGACCAGCCCCAGCACCGCGCCGACATGGAACACGTCATGGCCGCCGGCGCGCGCGAAATAGGGGCTGACCGTGTCCGCCCGCCGCCCGAACCGCAGCGTCAGCGTGAACGCCACCTGCCCGTCCAGCCCCTCGACCCGCCGCGCCAGCTCGGCCCAGGGCAGTCGCCCCGCCGTGCCGCTGTTCAGGCTCTCGGTCAGCTTCGCGCGGCCGGTCGCGGTGGTGAAGATCGTCTCCAGCACGTTGCTGTCGTCGCGATAGCGCTGCTCGCTGGTGAACGGCTCGACCGGCGTGATCGCAAAGTAGCCGCCCAGCGTCCCGTCGAGCAGCCGGTCGAACAATGCGGGCGAATCCATGTTCGGCACGCACCACCAGTCGATCGATCCGTCCGCCCCCGACAGCACCACGGCGCGCCCGTCGCCCAGCGCGCCATAGCGGGCGAGCGGCAGATAGCCGTCGGCATCGCGGAGCAGGGCGGGGTCGGCGGCGCGCGGTCGAAACAACATGGGGCCGATAACCCATGATAGGGCGCAAATGTCCGGAACGACGGGAGATACTCGGCAGCGCGTGCGTTGGCGCACCATATGATCCCCCCACGGAGAACCGCTTCATGAGCATCGCTTCCGCCTTCGGGCTAGGCAAGAAGGTCCGCTACGCCGTCGTCGGCGCGGGCGACATCACGCAGCGCTCGATGCTGCCGGGCATCAGGCACACCGGCAATTCGAAGCTCGTCGCGATCGTCACCGGCGACGCGGACAAGGCAAAGGCGCTAGCGGAAATGTACGGCGTCGACGCGACCTATGATTACGACCGGTTCCACGAGCTGCTGGCGTCGGGCACGATCGACGCGATCTATCTCGGCACGCCCAACTGGCGCCATGCGGAATTCGCCATCCCCGCGCTCGCGGCCGGCATCCACGTGTTGTGCGAAAAGCCGCTGGAAATCTCGGTCGAACAGGGCCGCGCGATCGCGGCGGCGCAGGCGGCATCGTCGGCGAAGCTGATGACCGCCTATCGCCTGCATTTCGAACCCGGCACGCTGTCGGCGATCGACATGGTCCGCGACGGCAAGCTCGGCGACCTCGTCACCTTCTCGGCGACGTTCAGCCAGTCGCTCGACCCTGACAACCACCGCGCGAAGCACGGCATCGTCGCCGGCCCGCTGTTCGACATGGGGCCGTATCCGATCAACGCCATCCGCTACCTGTTCGGACAGGAACCGGTAGCGGTCGAATCGGCGGTGGCGACGCGGCAGGCGGGCGCGGGCTTCGGCGATCTTGACGACACCTTCGCGGTCGTGCTGCGGATGCCCGGCGACCGGCTGGCGAGCTTCACCGTCAGCTATCATGCCGGCAATGTCGACCACCTGACCATCGCCGGCACCAAGGGCAGCATCCATATCGACCCTGCCTTCGGCTATGGCGATACCCAGCATCAGACGATCACGATCGGCACCGACAAGCGCGAAGAGAAGTTCAAGCCGACCGACCAGTTCGGCGGCGAGATGAAATATTTCTCCGACTGCATCCTGAACGGCGACGATCCCGAGCCAGATGCCGAGGAAGGCATCGCCGACCTGCGCGTGATCGAGGGGATCGTGGAGGCGCTCAGGACCGGCCGCCGCGTCGACCTGCCCCCCTTCGACCGCCGCCGCCGCATCAACACCGCGACGCAGAAGCAGACCCTGTCGCCGATCACCCCGCCGGAAACGGTGAAGGCGAAGTCACCCAGCGGGAATTGATCCGTCGCCTCCGAGGCAACCGTACCCCCGCGCAGGCGGGGGTCCAGGGTCCCAAACGCAACCATCGCGCTATTTGGCCCTGGACCCCCGCCTGCGCGGGGGTACGGCGTCAGTTGCGGGACGAACGGGTGGTGCTACCACGCCACCCCGATCCTCCCGAAATGGTCGCTTCGCTCCTGAAACCGGAACGCTTCGGCCAGTTCCTCCAGCGCGAACCGCCGATCCACCACCGGCCGGATGCCGGTCGCGTCCAGTGCACGCACGAACTCCTGCTGCTCGCGCCGGCTGCCGATCCAGCCCGCCGGGTGCGCGCAAAGCGATGGCCTTCATGCCGCATCCCCGGCGTCGGTCACCGCCGCCGTCATGCCATTCGGCGACAAAATCTCGATCCAGTAACCGTCGGGATCGGTGACGAACGCGATGTCCTTCATCCGCCCGTCGTCGGGCCGCTTGCGGAAGTTCACGCCCAGTTCCTCGAACCGCTTACACGCCGCCACCACGTCGGGCACGCTGATGCCGATATGGCCGAAGCCCCGCGGATCGTCGTTGCCGCTATGATAGCCGGCGAAATCGGGATCGTCCTCGGTCCCCCAGTTATGCGTCAGCTCCAGCGTCGTCTCGCGCGTGAAGACGAACCGCGCGCGTTCCTTCGGATCGGCCGGCACGGTTTCGCCGTCGCGCAGAAACCCGAGAAAATAGAGCGAGAACGCTGCCTCCCCGAAATCCAGCTTCTGCAAGAGCGTCATTCCCAGCACGTCCTGATAGAAGGCGAGGCTGGCGCTGGGATCGCGGACGCGCAGCATCGTCTGGTTGAGGGTGAAGCCTTCGGTGCCGGCGGGTCGGGTCATGGATCGGTTCCTTCGCTGTCGCATGGCGCAACGCCCGACACCGCGATCGGTGGCGTCGCGAGACAATGTTACATCGTCGACACGCTTATGGTTGACGCGCATCGTATCGCGCGCAACGATCGCGCCATCCATCGAAAGGCCGTTCCCTTGTCCGCTGCCCCCCGTCTCGCGCTGATCGCGCTGCTGCTCAGCACCACTCCCGCGCTCGCCGACCCGATCCGCCAGACCAAGGGCGACTGGCAGGACAAGTTCCGCCAGCTGGAGGGGGAGGACTGGCCGACCCCGACCGATTACCGCAACGCCTCCGGCGCGCCGGGCTATCGCTACTGGCAGCAAAAGGTCGATTACGACGTCAAGGTATCGCTCGACGAGAACAGCAAGGTCGTGCGCGGCACGGAGACGATCCGCTATCGCAACAACTCGCCCGATGCGCTGCCCTATCTCTGGCTGCTGCTCGACCAGAACCAGTACAAGCGTTCCTCGATCGCGCAGATGAGCGCGACCGTGCCCGATGCGACCTCGATCAGCATCGGCGAGATCCGCCGGGCGGAGGCGATGCAGAAATGGGAGGGCGGCTTCACCATCGCCGCGGTGCGCGGGGCCGATGGCCAGCCGCTGGCCCACCGCGTCACCGACACGCTGCTGCGCATCGAACTGCCGCAACCGGTCGCGGGGAATGGCGGGGAGGTCGTGCTGTCGATCGACTGGTCGTTCCCGATGGCCGAACAGAAGGTCGTCGACGGCCGCTCGGGCTATGAATGCTTCACGCAAGCGGGCGAGGACGGCAACTGCATCTTCGAAGGTGCGCAGTGGTTCCCGCGCCTCGCCGTCTATTCGGATTACGAGGGCTGGCATAACAAGGCGTTTCTCGACGCGGGCGAATTCACGCTGGAGTTCGGCGACTACAAGGTCGCGCTGACCGTGCCCGCAGACCATGTCGTGTCGGCGACCGGCGTGTTGCAGAACCCCGATCAGGTGCTGACCGCGACCCAGCGCCAGCGGCTGGAACAGGCGAAGTCCGCCACCGCGCCGATGTACATCGTCACCCCCGACGAAGCGCTCGCCGCCGAACGCGGTCGCGCCTCGGGCACCAAGACCTGGACCTTCGCGGCACAGAATGTCCGCGACTTCGGCTGGGCGACGTCGCGCAAATTCGCATGGGACGCGATGGGCGTGCGACAGGACTATGCCGCCAACCCGCACGTCATGGCGATGTCCTTCTATCCGAAGGAAGCCCGCCCGCTCTGGGACGCGTACTCGACCAAGGCGATCGCCCACACCATCGACGTCTATGGCAAGTTCGCCTTCCCCTACCCCTATCCGGTCGCACAGTCGGTCAACGGCCCCGTCGGCGGCATGGAATATCCGATGATTACCTTCAACGGGCCGCGCCCGGTGAAGGACGCGAAGACCGGCCAGCTGACCTATACCGAACGCGCCAAGACCGGGCTGATCGGCGTGGTGATCCACGAGGTCGGCCACGACTGGTTCCCGATGATCGTCAACAGCGACGAACGCCAATGGACGTGGATGGACGAGGGGCTGAACACCTTCCTCCAGTTCCAGGCGGAAAAGCTGTGGGACAAGGACTTCCCGTCGCGCCGGGGCGAGCCGAAGGACATCGCCGAATATATGCTCTCCGACAATCAGGTCCCGCTGATGACCCAGTCGGATTCGGTGCTGCAATTCGGCGCCAACGGATACGGCAAGCCCGCCACCGCGCTGACCATCCTGCGTGAAACCGTGCTCGGCCGCGAACTGTTCGATCGCGCCTTCCGCGAATATGCCAATCGCTGGCGCTTCAAGCGGCCGACGCCCTACGACTTCTTCCGCACGATGGAGGAAAGTTCGGGGGTCGATCTCGACTGGTTCTGGCGCGGCTGGTTCTATTCGACCGACCATGTCGACATCGCATTGGACAAGGTGGTCGAGGGCCGCATCGCCGGCGGCGACCTCGACGCCAACGCTCGCGAACGCCGTGCGCTGGCCGATGCGGAAAACACCTCGCTGACCGTGAAGGGCAATGCCGGGCAGAAGACCGTCACCGAACGCGATCCGTCGACCCGCGACTTCTACGACCGGCAGGACCGCTTCGCCGTCAGCCCGCAGCAGCGCCGCGACCTCGCCGAAAAGCTCGAAAAGCTGACGCCGGAGGAACGCGCCGCGTTCCAGGTGAAGGACAAGTTCTACCGCTTCTCGTTCCGCAACGTCGGCGGCCTCGTCATGCCGATCCCGCTGAAGCTGACCTTCAGCGACGGAACGAACGAAATCGTCCGTATCCCGGCCGAAGTGTGGCGCCACGATCCCAAGGCGGTGACGTGGCAATATGTGACGGGCAAGACGATCACCGGGGCGGAGGTCGATCCGCTGCTGGAAATCGCCGATGCTGACCGCTCGAACAACGTCTATCGCGGCGCCATCCGTCCGGCGGTGCTGGAGATCGAGGATGTCGAGGATCTGGAAAACCGGATGAAGGACTTCGACGTGCAGGTGAAGCCCGGCTCACTCCAGACCTATGCCGCCCCGGTGGCGAAGTGAGGGTGCCGCTCGCCCTGCTCGCCACGCTCGCGCTGATCGCCCCGGCACAGGCGCATCGCGGGCATGACTCCCTCGCGGTCGTGACGCTCGCCGATGGCAAGGTAACCGTGTCGCACCGGTTCGAGGCGCACGACATCGAACCCGCGCTGTCGAAGATCGCACCGGACGCGCAGGTCAGCCTCGACGATCCCAAGGCGGTCGGCGCACTGGTGGCCTATGTCCAGCGCCGCTTCGTCCTGACGATCGACGGCAAGCCGGTGGCGCTGACCCATGTGTCCACCGACCTGTCGCATTCGCAGGTCCGCATCGAATATGCTGGTAAGGCGCCGCGCAAGCCGAAGACCGTCGCGGTCCGCTCGACCGTGCTGACCGACGTCTACCGCGCGCAGGTGAACCAGGTGAACGTGCGGCAGGGCAATGTGGTGAAGTCGCTGACCCTGCGCGGCGGCACGGGGGGCAGCGTCACGCTGTAAGGGCTACCGTCGGCCGCCTTACGCCACCCCTTCGTCATTTCCGCGAAGGCGGGAATGAAGTCGTGAGCAGTCAGGGTCGACAGCCCGCTACCCGTACCCCCGCGCAGGCGGGGGTCCAGAGCCACGGGCGCAACCCTGCCTGGCTCTGAATCCCCGCCCGGACGGGGATACGAGTTTGTAAGTCCCCTACCCGCACCCCCGCCGCATCGCTTCGACCTTGCCGGGCGACAACACCCCGCGATGCTCGCCGCAGACCCGCCCGTCCACGCCGATTGCGACGCTGAACGGCAACCCCGCCGTACCGCCCAGCAACTCCGCGCGGATCGCCGCCATCTGCGCCGCATCCGGCACCCAGCGCTGCGCCGCCGGCACGTTCGCCAGCATCGCCGCCGTCGCCCGTCCGCGATCGATCGGCACCACCGTCACCTTATAGGGTCGCGCCGCCTCGCTCAGCCGGGGAAGTTGCGCGATCTCGCCGTGGCACGGCGCGCACCACGACGCGACGAACAGCAGGATCGCGCGCGGCGGCAACGGCCTGGGCGCGGCCATCGCCGGGCCGGCGATCCACACCAGCAATGCGATCGCCGCCCATCCGCTCCATCTTTCGCGTCGCTGCATCCCGTCCCCCATCGACGCCGCAACATTGCCGTGCTTTCGTACGGGCGAACAAGGGGGAACCAGATGCTCGACCCGATTCTGCACGGCCTGCTGGCCATGGCGCAGGCCGCCGCGCCCGCACCCGCGCCACAGACGCCGCAGGCGCAGTTCGACGCCGCCAACACCGCCTATGCCGAGCAACGCTGTGCCGATGCGCTCAGGCTCTACGACGCGCTCGAACGCCGTACCGCGGGCAGCAGCAATGCCGTGCTGGTCGGCGCCATCGCGGTGCGCAAGGGCATCTGCCTCGTCCGGACCGGGGATAGCACCACCGGCGTCGCCGCGATCCGCCGCGGGCTGCCGACCTTGGCGAAGAACCCCGACGAATTCGCTGCCGATCTCGGCGCCGGCTATCTCGCGCTGGGCAACGTGTCGTTCGACGCGCTCGACTATGATGCCGCCACGGCCTCCTATCGCGACGCGCTGGCGCTGGCGAAGGGGGTGGGCCGCGTCCTGCCGCTGCTTGCGCTGTCGCGGACGCTGGCGTTCGACCATGACGGCAAGGCGCTGGTCTATGCCGACGAGGCGCGTCGCCTCGTCGAGGCCGACCCGACGGTACGCAAGGAAACGGTGGCGGCGGTGCAGACCCGCTATGCCCGCGTCCTGCTGAACGAGGGCCGCACCGCCGACGCCTATACGGTACTCAAGGATTCGTTGAAGAAGCAGGGCGGCCTCGACAGCCGCGTCAGCCAGTCCGAAGTCGCGACGCGCGCCGATCTGGCGCAGGCGGCGCTGCTGAACGGCGACCGGGAAAAGGCGCGGACCTATCTTGCCTATACCGGCGCGGGCCGGCTCGAAAAGGCGCCGTTCGCGGGCGCGCGCCAGATGGATTCGGCGCCGTGCGGTGCCGCCACCGGCCTGAAGCCGACCGACATGGCGGTCGTCGAATTCGCGCTCGGCGACGACGGCATCGTGCGCAGCGTCGCGCCGGTCTACACCACCGGCAACCGCGCGGTGGCGCTCGCCTTCGCGCGGTCGGTCGCAGACTGGTCGTGGTCGCCCGACGATGCCCGGGCCATTCCGGCCTTCTGGCGACAGTCCGCCCGGGTCGAGCTGCGCTGTTCGACCGCCGCCGAACGACCGTCGGTCCGGCTGCCGCTCGACGAAGCCGTCGATGCGTGGCTGACCGCGCATGGCTCGCCGGCCCCCGCCTGGGCCGACCTGCCAGCCGCCCGCGCCCTGCCGCTCGCGCAGGCGGAGGCGGTGCGCGCTCGCGCCGCGGGGGATCGCCCCGGCCAGATGCGGGTATTGCTGTGGCTCAGCGACTCCCAGCTGCTGACCGACAAGGAACGCCGGCCACTGGCGGCGGAGGCACTGGCCGCGGGACAGGCGGCGAATGCGCCGGTGGCGGTCATGACCCGCCTGCGCCTGGAGGACTCGTGGGTCAACGGCCGCGACTATGCCGATGCCGCGCGCAGGCGGCACGGCCTGCTCGACCGTCCCGAACTCACCGCCGACCCGCTGTCCGCGGCAACGGTGCGGATGCTGATCGCGACCGAAACCGGCGTCACCAGCGCCGCCGATCGCGCGCGGATGATCGATGCGGTGCTCGCCTCCCCCTTGCCCGACCGGCACCCGCTGAAGGTCGCCGCGCTGCTCGCCCGCGCCGACCTGTCGGCCCAGCGTGGCGACGTCGCCGGGGCACAGGCGGCGTTCAGGCGCACCGGGCTGACCAGCGATCAGTGCGCGCTCATCGCCCCCACCCCGGCGGTCCAGCGGCAGGGGGCCACCAGCGACCTCTATCCGGCCGAGGCGCTCAACATGGGCTTCGAAGGCTGGGCGAAGATCGAGTTCGACATCGCCGCCGACGGCCGCACGCTGACCCCGCGCACCATCGCCGCCTACCCGCCGTTCGTCTTCGGCGATGCCGCGCAGAAGATGGTGGCCGCCACCCGCTTCCGCAGCAGCTTCCGCCCCGACAACGACACCGCATGCACCGGCAACGCCACGCGGATCAACTTCCAGCTGCCGCGCTGAGCGGCAGCGTGACGGCGGCGACCAGCCCGCCGCCGTCCGCCTCGCCCAGCTCCAGCCGTCCGCCATACAGCGCCGCCAGATCGCGCACGATGGTCAGGCCGAAACCATGCCCGTCGCCGCGCTCGTCCAGCCGTACGCCGGGATCGGTCGCCCGCGCCCGGTCCGCGGCGGGAATGCCGGGGCCGTCATCGGTCACGCGCAGTTCGACGAAGCCACCCTGCCGCCCGGCACCGACCACGACCGACGATCGCGCATGGCGCGCGGCATTGTCGATCAGGTTGCCTGCCAGTTCGTCGAGGTCCGCCGCGTCGACCGCCACCGTGACGGCCGGCACATCGGCCGTGACCGTCACCCCCCGCCCCCGGTGCAGCGC